>NZ_JBHZBX010000001.1:0-127902 GCF_042755165.1 Nocardia sp. NPDC059177
ACAACTCGTCGGGCACCAGCCGCCTCGACAAGGCGTCGGTCACGGCCAACGATTATGCAGCACAAGCGATCACATCACGAAACTCACGACGTGAGACACGGTCTAAGCTGCCGCGTCCTAGATCCGCACTTCGCTATGAATCGACCGTGTCGCCGTAGAAGCTGCCCGGTACTCGCGACTGACCAAGCTCGGACCGAACGGCGTTAAGGAACTGCTCAAACGCACGGCGAGCAGGACCCGACCACGACGCCAATCGTCGTCGCTGAACGCTTCAGCGGAAACGGGCAGCAGCCCATCAGCGACCTCGGCAAAGGCCGCTTCTCGGTGTCCGCGCACCGTCGGCGACCTCTGCCGAACCAGTAGGCGTTCTGGGCTGCGTCCGGATCGGTCGACATACCAGACCCCACATGTGTCGCCTGCAGCACGACCATGCGCTGCCCACCGATCCACGCCAACGACTCGAGGCAATTGCCGACCCAGTCCGAGTCAAGCTGATGCCATTGCCAATACGCCGGGCGAGCGAACTGGCGGTGAACTCGCCATCGCGCAGCCCGGATCGAACATGAAACACACTATGCCGCTTTCGATATCACGACAGCTTTGCGAAATCCCTACCCGCAGATGAAGCCACAGCGCCCTAACAAACATCAGCCCTCTGCTGCGAGTTGCCCACACGCCGCAGCGATCTCCTGGCCGCGGGTGTCGCGCACCGTGCACGACACCCCCTGGGCGATCACGCGGCGCACGAATTCCCGCTCGACCGGTTTCGGGCTGGCGTCCCACTCACTGCCCGGCGTCGGGTTCAGCGGGATCAGATTCACATGCACGAGCGCACCCAGCGCTTTGTGCAGCTTCTTGCCCAGCATGTCCGCCCGCCACGGCTGATCATTCACATCCCGAATCAACGCGTACTCGATCGACACCCGACGCCCGGACTTGTCGGCGTAATACCGTGCCGCATCGAGTACTTCGGCGATCGACCAGCGATTGTTCACCGGCACCAGGGTGTCGCGCAGTTCGTCGTCGGGGGTGTGCAGCGAGACCGCCAGGCGCACCGACATGTCCTCGTCGGCCAGCTTGTGGATCGCGGGCGCGAGACCGACGGTCGAGACCGTCACCGAGCGCTGCGAGATACCCAGACCATCGGGGGCGGGCGAGGTGATCCGGCGGACCGCGTTCACCACCCGCTTGTAGTTGGCCAGCGGCTCGCCCATGCCCATGAACACGATGTTGGACAGCCGGCCGGGACCACCGTGTACCTCGCCGTCGCGCAGCGCGGCGGCCGCGGCGCGCACCTGGTCGACGATCTCGGCGGTGGACAGGTTGCGGTTGAGGCCGGCCTGTCCGGTCGCGCAGAACGGGCAGGCCATGCCGCAGCCGGCCTGACTCGAGATGCATAGGGTGTTGCGGTCGGGGTAGCGCATGAGCACGCTCTCGAGCAGAGTGCCGTCGTGGGCGCGCCAGAGCGTCTTGCGGGTGTCGCCGGAGTCGCAGGCCAGGTGGCGCACTACCGACAGCAGCGGCGGGAACAGTGTTTCGCCGACCTTGTCGCGCACGTCGGCGGGCAGATCGGTCATCTGGGCCGGGTCGGCCTGCAACCTGCCGTAGTACTGGCGGGCCAGCTGGTCGGCCCGGAACTTCGGCAATCCCAGCTCCTGCACCGCAGTCTTGCGCTCGTCCGCGTCGAGATCGGCGAGGTGGCGCGGCGGCATACCGCGACGCGGGGCATCGAAGACGAGGGGCAGGGAGATGGCCATAATGGCACCATTCTCCCAAACGCGGACCGAGCGCCGGTCGGCGGGCCGCCACGCCGGGCGACGTTATCGAGAAGATGCGTGCACCGGCCATAGCCGTCGGCAATGATCGAGACATGTCCACCAACGCAGAATCGGGCGCCACCCCCGCCGCGGGCGAGCCGGTCCCCGAGTACTCCGGCGGCAAGCACCACCGGCCTGCGCCCGGCGATCAGTCCCCCGCCCACCGGCCGGTGCCGGACGCGCTGGTCAAATCGCGCACAGGCTACACCTGGATAGCGCTGCTGGCCGCGGCCGTGCTCGGCATCCTGCTGCTCATCTTCATCATCCAGAATCTCGACCAGGCCCCGGTCCAGCTGTTCTTCTGGGACTTCTCGCTGCCCCTTGGCATCACCGTGCTGCTCTCGGTGATCGTGGGTGCCCTGGTGATGGGCCTGGTCGGTGGCGTGCGCATCCTGCAGCTGCGCCGCGCCGCCAAAAAGCCGTGACCGTGCTCAGAGCAGGGCGCTGAGGACCAGCCAGGACACGAACGCCGAGGGCAGCATCGAGTCGAGCCGGTCCATGATGCCGCCGTGCCCGGGCAGCAGCGTGCCCATGTCCTTGATGCCGAGCTCGCGCTTGATCTGCGATTCGATCAGGTCGCCGACGGTGGCCACGACCACCAGGCCGACGCCGAGCACCACACCGATCATCGAGTTCGCGTCCAGCAGCAGCGTGACGGTCAGCAGACCGCCGATCACGCTGAACACCAGCGAACCGCAGAACCCCTCCCACGACTTCTTCGGGCTGATCGCGGGCACCATCGGATGCCTGCCGAACAGTACCCCGGCGACATAGCCGCCGACATCGGAGCAGACGACCAGGATCATGAACGTCAGCACCCGCAGGTTGCCGTCGGGTTCGAGCAGAAGCAGCGTCGAGAACGCCGCCAGCAGCGGAATCCAGGCCAAGGTGAACACCGTGATCGAGGTGTCGCGCAGGAAGTTCTTCGGTGCCGTGCTCAAGCCGTGGTCGAACAATCGCCACACCATGCAGACCAGCGCCGTCGCCGCGAACGCGCCGACCACGCCGCTCGCGCCCCACGGCCAGCCCAGCCAGAACACCGCCTGGCCGCCGACCAGCAGCGGAATCCGCGGCACCAGCACATCGGCCTCGCGCAGCCGCTTGGTGACCTCCCAGGTGGCGACCGCGACCGCCACTCCGACGACCCCGATGAACACCTTGGGGACGAACAGCAAGATCGCGATCAGCGACAAGCCGAGGCCGAGACCCACCGCCAAGGCCGCGGGCAGATTACGGCCCGCGCGTGACGCCGGTGGCGGCGTGGCCGCGTGCTCGGTCGCCTCGACCGTGTCCGGCATCGGTTCCGGTGCCGCTCCGGTGGCGGCGGCGTCTTCGGCCACGATTGTCCCGTCGCTCAACTCGTCGTTCCGTTCATCCCCCGCACGAGCGGGACTGGCGAGATCTGGCGCTCAGACCTCGAGCAGTTCGGCTTCCTTGTGCTTGACCAGCTCATCGATCTGGCCCACGTACTTGGCGGTGGTCTTGTCGAGCTCCTTCTCGGCGCGCCCGACCTCGTCCTCCCCCGCTTCGCCATCCTTCTGGATCCGGCCCAGTTCGTCCATCGCCTTGCGACGGACGTTGCGAATCGAGACCTTGGCGTCCTCACCCTTGCTCTTGGCCATCTTGACCATCTCGCGGCGGCGTTCCTCGGTGAGCTGCGGCACGGTGATGCGCAGGATGTCACCGTTGTTGGTCGGGTTCACGCCCAGGTCGGAGTTGCGGATCGCGTTCTCGATCGGGCCGAGCTGGCTCTGCTCGTAGGGCTTGATCACGACCATGCGCGGTTCGGGCACGGTGATGCTCGACATCTGGGTGATCGGCGTCGGCGAGCCGTAGTAGTCGACCACGACGCGGGCGAACATGCCCGGGTTGGCGCGGCCGGTGCGGATGGTGCCTAGGTCGTCCTTCGCCACCGAGACGGCCTTCTCCATCTTCTCCTCGGCGTCGAAGAGCGCTTCATCAATCACGACCGGTTCCTCCACAGCGTCATCGTCATCTTCCGCGGTTGCGGGATCAGGACCGAACCAAGGTGCCGATGTTCTCACCGGCGACCGCGCGGGCAATATTGCCCTTGATCAACAGATTGAACACCAGCATCGGCATCTGGTTGTCCATGCACAAGCTGAAGGCCGTCGCGTCGGCGACCTTGAGCCCCTTCTCGATCACTTCCTTGTGTGTGATCTCGGTGAACATGCTCGCGTTCTCATCCACCCGCGGGTCGGCGTCGAACACGCCGTCGACCGCCTTGGCCATCAGCACCACGTCGGCGCCGATCTCGAGCGCGCGCTGGGCGGCGGTGGTGTCGGTGGAGAAGTAGGGCATGCCCATGCCCGCGCCGAAGATCACGACCCGGCCCTTCTCCAGGTGCCGCTTGGCGCGCAGCGGGAGATACGGCTCGGCGACCTGGCCCATGGTGATGGCGGTCTGCACGCGGGTATCGATCCCCTGCTGCTGCAGGAAGTCCTGCAGCGCAAGGCTGTTCATCACGGTGCCGAGCATGCCCATGTAGTCCGAGCGGGCGCGTTCCATCCCGCGCTCCTCGAGCTCGGCGCCGCGGAAGAAGTTGCCGCCACCGATGACGACCGCCACCTGCACCCCGGTCTCGACGATCTCGGCGATCTGCTCGGCGACGGTCTGCACGACATCGGGATCGAGGCCGACCCCGCCGCCACCGAACATCTCCCCACCCAGCTTGAGCAGCACCCGGTTGTATCCAGGGCGTTCGTTACCCGGGTCGGTCATGGGTGTTCGTCTCCTTCGGCGAGGTCGAGATCGGATAGAACTGCGGGCGCGCGAACACGTCGCGGCACAAGGCAGAGCGGCATCCATCCTGCCTTATCCGGTTGCGAGCACCACACAAGACCCCCTTGCGTGCGGCGGCCACCCCGGAACCATGGGCATGGATCCACCGCGGGGCGAGCACGGCAAAACGCCCCCGACGCACAGCGGCATCGGGGGCGTTCTACACGACGGTCAGGACTGGCCGACCTCGAAGCGGGCGAAGCGCTTGACCTTCACGCCTGCCTCTTCCAGCAGCGCCTTGACGGTCTTCTTGGAGTCGGTGACGGCCGACTGCTCGAGCAGCACGACATCCTTGAAGAAGCCGTTGACGCGACCCTCGGTGATCTTCGGGAGGGCGGCCTCGGGCTTGCCCTCCTCACGCGCGGTCTGCTCGGCGATGCGGCGCTCGTTGTCGACGATGTCGGCCGGCACCTCCTCGCGGGTCAGGTACTTGGCCTTGAGCGCGGCGACCTGCATGCCCGCGGCGCGAGCGGCCTCGGCGGCGGCGTCGCCCTCACCCTCGTACTCGACCAGCACGCCGACGGCGGGCGGCAGATCCGAGGCACGCTTGTGCAGGTAGGTGGCGACCGGGCCGTCGAAGGCCACGACGCGACGCAGTTCCAGCTTCTCGCCGATCTTGGCGGCCAGCGCCTGCACGGCCTCGTCGACGGTGCTGTCGGCCAGCTTCAACGCCTTCAGCGACTCCAGGTCGGCCGGCTTGGCCGCGGCGGCCGCGGTGACGATCGCGTCGGCCAGCTCCTGGAACTCGGCGTTCTTGGCGACGAAGTCGGTCTCGGAGTTGATCTCGACCATGACGCCGTCCTTGGCGATGACCAGGCCCTCGGCGGTCGCGCGCTCGGCGCGCTTGCCGACATCCTTGGCGCCCTTGATGCGCAGCACCTCGACGGCCTTGTCGAAATCGCCGTCGGAGTCGGCCAGCGCGTTCTTGCAGTCCATCATGCCGGAGCCGGTGAGCTCCCGGAGCCGCTTCACATCAGCAGCGGTGTAGTTCGCCATCGGGGGCGAGCCTCCTGTGTCTTTGGCGGCTGGCGCCGCGGGTTTCTCGGCCCTGTGGGCCTCGATCTTCCCTCCCGGCGGGTACTCCTTCGTCGCACCCTCTGGTCAGTCCAGATCGAGGCGGCCGAGAAACCGGAAACGACATCTCGGCCGTGGGGCCAGGCAATGGTGTTCGGTGATTACGCCACCTTGCCGACCGCATCTGAACTCAGATGGGCCGGCAAGGTGAACAATCAGCTACCGATCAGCTCAGAAGTCGGCCGGGGTGTGCTGCGCCGGGTCGGCCTTGACCTCGGCAGCGGCCTCGGCGGGCGTCTCGGCAGCGGCCTCGGCGGCCGGGGTCGCCTGAGCCAGCAGCTCCTGCTCCCACTCGGCGAGCGGCTCGCCTGCGCCGGCCTCGGGCTTCGCGTCGCCGGAAGCCTGGCCCGCGCGGGCCTGCACGCCCTCGGCCACCGCGGAGGCGACGACCTTGGTGAGCAGAGCGGCGGAACGGATCGCGTCGTCGTTACCCGGGATCGGGTAGTCGACCAGGTCGGGATCGCAGTTGGTGTCCAGGATCGCGATGACCGGGATGTTCAGCTTGCGCGCCTCGCCGACGGCGATGTGCTCCTTGTTGGTGTCGACGACCCAGATGGCCGAGGGCACCTTGGCCATGTCGCGGATACCACCGAGGGTGCGGTCCAGCTTGGTCATCTCACGCGTGAGCATGAGGATTTCCTTCTTGGTGCGCCCCTCGAAGCCACCGGTCTGCTCCATGGCCTCGAGCTCCTTCAGGCGCTGCAGGCGCTTGTGGACGGTCGAGAAGTTGGTGAGCATGCCACCCAGCCAGCGCTGGTTGACGTAGGGCATCCCGACGCGAGTCGCCTCGGCCGCGATCGACTCCTGGGCCTGCTTCTTGGTGCCGACGAAGAGAACGGTGCCACCGTGGGCGACGGTCTCCTTGACGAACTCGTAGGCCTTGTCGATGTAGGTCAGCGTCTGCTGCAGGTCGATGATGTAGATGCCGTTGCGGTCGGTGAAGATGAACCGCTTCATCTTCGGGTTCCACCGACGAGTCTGGTGCCCGAAGTGCGCGCCGCTGTCGAGCAGCTGCTTCATGGTTACGACAGCCATAGCTCCCGTATCTCTCTTTCGTTGCCGGTTGTCGCGGTCGATCGGCGATCGACTGCCCTGGCGCCACCGAAACCGCCGGACCCGATTCGAGAACCGGGACCAGCCGACGATTTCACTGTTCATCCGCTCGGAGAAACTCGCGCTGACATGCCCTCTCGGAGGTCCGCAGAACGAGCGACGACCGGATGGACGAGCACGGGTGGCGCGCGAAGTCGGTCCGCGTCTCGGCATCAAGATGGTGCTGCCGAGCACAAACCGCTTGTTCAGTCTACGCGGGGCAGTCCCAGGCCCGAAATCGCCCCCTCACGACGACCTGCGGTTCCGGGAGATGAAGTGCGCGATATCCACAATCGGGAAAGTTGTCCACAATCTCCGGACGGCGGTTCCGGGCGGTCGGTCCGGCGCCCAGAGTTGGTGGCATGAACACGTTGACACGAATCCTGATCACCACGATCTCGCTGCTCTGCGCGGTGGGTGTCGCCGGTGCGCCTGCCGCGGCACAGCCGGTCGACCCGGTGCTCGCCGCACCGCCCGAGCCGATCACCGCATCGCCACCCGACGAGCCGTCCGCGGTGCAGACCGCGCCACTCGCCGATGAACCCCTGGTATCGGCCTCCGGTCCCGATACACCCGCTGGCGGCAGCCCGGTCGCCACCGAGCTCGTGGCGCCGGTCCCGCCACTGGCCGACAAACCTCTGGTGTCACCGTCCGGTTCCGGCACGCTGCCTGCCGGCCATCCGGTCGCCACCGAGTTCGTGGCGCCGGTCGCGACACTGCCGGTGCGTCGTTCGCCCGTCGCACAGCAGCCTGCGCCCGAACCAAGTCCTGTGACCCCGAAATGTGGCGTGGGCGCCGATCGCACCGTGCCCGCCCCGCTGCCGTCGAGTCACACCGAGATCCGGATGGTTCGGCGGGTGCCGTGTCCTGGCTCGATGGGCACCCGACCGGGATCGCCGGTGGAGGCGATCCCCGCCGGAACGGTGCCACAGCTCGTCCTCCTGCCCGCTCCTGTCCCGGTGCGGATCTCGGTCGTGGACCTCGCCGACGTCCCGCTGAAAACCCTCGCCGGGGAAGGTCAGCGACCCGCCGGGCGTGCAGGGGCGCCAGACCGTGCCGACACACCGCTACCTGCTCGGGTCGAGATCCTGGTGCGAAGCGGCGGTGGAAGTGGTTCGGCATCGGAGTTGCCCGAGGTCCTGCGCGAGATCGTGCAGGCGCTGGCTGCCGAGCACCGTGCCCGGACACCGCGCCCGCATCGGTGAGCCGGTGCCTCGGCCCGGTCGAGCGCGATACGGCGATGCCGGGTGAGCACGGCCATCGATCGGCACACCGCACCGATACGAGGACGAATGTGCCGGACGACAGCAGGTACGACTGTGCAAGCACCGCTACGAGCCTCGGACACCTGCGCGTGGAGCGATCGTTCCCGGAACGGGTGCATACGGCGCGATCAGCGGCTCAGCACAGGCACACATCCACACCGGTGCCCGACGCTGTCGAGGCTCAGCCCATGCGCACCCGCTGCGGTATCTCCACCAGCTCGAGGGCCGCGCGAGTGCGACGGCCGATCACTGCTCCGGCGCTGGTTTCGCAAGGGCGCGGCTCGGTCGTCTGCTCGACGCAGGTACGCGCGGCGATCGCGCGCTCGGTGCAGGGGGTGTGAATGCGGGCGGCGGCGGTGAGGACGGCGGGGAAGAGTACGCGCTGGTGGGTGTCGGTGCGCGGTGGCCGAGGCGGGGAGATCGTGGGGGCGGTTGTGTGTCTGCTGGTGGCGGTGGTGGCTGGGGCAGGGGTGGTGTCGGCGGCGGAGATCGGGGAATTCGGGTGGCCGTTGCGGCCGCGGCCGAGTGTGGAGCGGCGGTTCGACAAGCCGGAGCAGAACTGGTTGCCGGGGCATCGAGGGGTTGATCTGGCGGCCGTGGAAGGGCAGGTGGTGTCGGCGGCGGGGGCGGGCATCGTGGTGTTCGCGGGTGAGGTGGCGGGCAAGCCGGTGGTGTCGATCGATCACTCCGGTGGACTGCGCACCACGTATGAACCGGTGGCGGCGCGGGTGACCGTCGGTGCCCGGGTGCGCCGGGGCGAGCCGATCGGCACGGTGGTGGCCGGGCACGAGGGATGCCCGGTGGCCGCGTGTCTGCACTGGGGCGCGCGGCGGGAAGCGGGAGAACACAGCCGGCGGGAGTACGTCGACCCGCTCGGCCTGCTGCACGAGGTTCCGATCCGATTGAAGCCGCTACGGCCCTGATGTGACGATTCCCTCGGGTCCGACCTCGGTCCGGTGGACGAGAATCGGAGGGTGCCCGAGAAATCAGCGCCACTGACCTATCCCGATGTCGGCGCCACCCGCGCCACACTGCCCGCCGGCTATCACCGGTTCCGGCATCACAGGCCGATCGGCCACGGGCGTGATCTGTTCGAGCGCGCCGCGACCCACATCCTCGACTTCGGCATGCAGAAGGGTGTCGGCATCTTCCGGCACGCCGACACCGCCACCGCTGTCCCGGATACCGACCTGACAGTTTTCCTCGGTGTCGGCCCGCTCGGCATCACCGCACCGTGCCGGGTGGTCTATGTCCTCGACGAACCTGATCGCCGCGGATTCGCCTACGGCACCCTGCCCGGACATCCCGAGATCGGCGAGGAACTGTTCGCCGTCGAATACGACCCCGCCGACGACACCGTCTACGGGCTGGTCACCGCCTTCTCACGGCCCGGCGCCTGGTACGTGCGACTGGGTGGACCGATAGTCCGCCTGATCCAGCGCTGGTTCGCCGACCGCTACCTCCGGACCCTCCCCACCGGCACCTGAGATCACCCGATTCGAGAAGTGCCGGGAGAGCGTCGCCCTCGGCGACAACGAGATCGCGGCGCTCACGTACCGGCGAGAGTCGTATTCGACCCGTTGTGCGAATGGTTCCGGCCGCCGCGAGTTCGTAGCGGAAAGCTCTGTTGCACGGGGGTATTCGGCGGCCGTCCTGCACAATCGGGCCCAGGACACGGACTCTGCCCGAGGGCGAATCACTTCTGGACTTCGAGGACTTCGCCGACGGCGTCGACAGCGACGGCGTCTTTCGAGGCTTCGATCGGTGAACCCAGCGGTACGCAGTACTGGTCACCGGCCAGTCAGTCGCCCACGAAGACGCCGAGGATGGCGATCGATGACACTGCCGTGATGGTGAGGGCGGTGGTGGCGACCAGCCGGTGGCCGGAGGCCGTGTGTCCGTGGTGGAGTGCGTGTCCGCGCAGCCAGCCGAGCCAGCTCAGCAGCAGCGCCGCGATGGCGGCGACCAAGGGGAGGATGATGGTCGGCCAGCCGTCGCGGGTGGCCTCGTGGGCGAACAGCAGTGCGCAGCCCGCGGCGCCGAGCGAGGTGCGCCGCCAGGCCAGCGAGGTGCGTTCCATGGCCAGCGTCGGCGCGGTCACGACAGCAGCACCGCCAGGCAGGCGAGCGCGGCGACCGCGGCCACACCGACCGACAGCACCGGCACCAGGATCGTGCCCGGCAGCGGGAGTCCCGCGCGCATGGCCGAGGTGACACGGCGCCAATGCCGGTAGGCACCCGCCGCCACCGCGAATGCCATGACCAGGCAGCTCACCGCGATCACCCCACCGAAGCCGGCCAAGCGCAGCGGCTGGACGAGAGTGTGCACTGCGACGCCACCGGCGAGCAGACCGAGCGCGGTGCGGATCCAAGCCAGGAAGGTGCGTTCGTTGGCAAGCGTGAACCGATAGTCGAGTTCTTCCTCACCGTCATCGGATTCCGCCCCGACCTCAGGCAACGACATCTCCACCACCTCCCACCCCCATCTTGCCGCCAACCCCCCAACTACGAAGCCAACGCGCCGACCGACCGCTCCCATGACGACGACCGCGCGCCCGGCGACCAGCGAAGCACGGGCGAATACCGACGAGGCGCAGGCGATGGCCGCGCGAATGTGGGCGAAACTCGGACAACGCGGGACGAAGGCGACTCGAGGTCCTGCGACGCACAACCGACGCGGCGAAACCAAGACGACATACGGCCAAGCGCGGGCCTGCGCAGCGACGCCAGGCCACGGTGCGGCGACGCGCAGACCACGTGCGGCGAAGCTCGATGGCGGGGTGCCGGGGCAGTCCGTTCAGGTGGTCAGGCTCGGGGGTGGGCTTGGTCGTGGACTCGTTTGAGGCGTTCGACGGAGACGTGGGTGTAGAGCTGGGTCGTCGCCATGCTGGCGTGGCCGAGGAGTTCCTGGACGACGCGCAGGTCGGCGCCACCTTCGAGGAGGTGGGTGGCGGCGGTGTGGCGCAGGCCGTGCGGGCCGATGTCGGGGGCGCCCGGGATCGCGGCGACGACGTCGTGGACGACGGTGCGGGCCTGACGCTGGTCGAGGCGGCGGCCGCGCTGCCCGAGCAACAGGGCGCGGCCGGAGCTGTCGTTGGCCAGCATCGGGCGGCCCGCGCGAAGCCAGGCGTCGAGCGCGGCGTCGGCCGGGCCGCCGAAGGGCACCGAGCGTTCCTTGTTGCCCTTGCCGAGCACCCGGACGAGACGGCGCTCCCGATCCACGTCGTCGACGTCCAGACCGCACAGTTCGCTGACCCGGATCCCGGTGGCATAGAGCAGCTCTACGATCAGCCGGTCGCGCAGTGCCATCGGATCCTGTTGCGCTGCACCCGATTCCGCGGCATTCATCGCCTCGGCCGCATGCGCGCGCCCCAGCACGGCAGGCAGGATCCGATGCGCGGTTGGCGCCTGCAGCCGCAGCCCGGGATCGACCGCGAGCCGGCCGGTCTCGGTCAGCCATGCCGTGAAAGTTCTTGCCGCGGAGGCACGCCGGGACAACGTCGTCCGCGCCGCACCCCCCGCCGCGAGTTCGGCCAGCCACGACCGCAACAAGGCCAGATCCAGTTCCCGCACGGCCGAATCCGCCGACCGCGCATACAGATGCTCCAGCAGCGACCGCACATCACCCAGATAGGCCCGCACGGTATGCACCGAGCGATTCCGCCCCAACCGCAGATACCGCCCGAACTCCGTCACCAGCGCATCCAGATCCTCGGGCAACACATCCATTCCCCCACCGTCACCCCTCGCCCGCCCCCACGCAACCCCCCACGCCGCCGGCCCGTGATCGCGCAACAACCACGTCGACCGCGGACCGGACACCCATCCTGACACCACAGCTGACGCCGAACCCCACCGTGTGACGACTCACCCCGTGCGGCGGCCGCGGGTTCGGAACCATCCGTCGGAATCGCAGCCGACCAGTTCGGCGAGTTCGAGGCCGGGGAGGACGGCTCGGACGGTGGGCAGGTCGAGGCCGGATTGCTGGGCCAGTTCGCGCGGGAGGCGGGAACCGATGGTGGGGAGGGCAGCGTAGACCTCGGCTTCGGCGCCGCGGAGGTGGTCGGCGGGGTCGGTGGCGGGGTCGTCGCCGACGGGGAGGCGCAGGGGGCCCGCTTCGTCGATGATGTCCTCGGCGCGGGTGACCAGCAGGGCTTCGCCGTCTCTGATCATGCGGTGACAGCCGACCGAGGACGCCGAGCCGACGGGGCCGGGGATCGCCATCGCCGGACGACCCAGGCGCCTGGCCCATTTCACGGTGTTGCGGGCGCCGCTGCGCAGCCCGGCTTCGACGACCAGTACACCGTCGCCGAGGGTGGCGATGAGACGGTTGCGGGCCAGGAATCGATGTTTCTGGGCGGTGGTGCCGGGTGGGTATTCGCTGAGGACGAGGCCGGTGTCGGCGATGGCGGCGATCAGGCGGTCATGCTGCGCGGGATACGGGCGGTCGACACCGCAGGCCAGGACGGCGACGGTCGAGCCGCCGACCGTGAGCACGGCGCGGTGGGCGGCCGCGTCGATGCCGAAGGCGGCGCCGGAAACGATGGTCCAGCCTCGTCCGGCCAGGTCCGCGGAGATCTCGTTGGCCACCTGCACGCCGTATCCGCTGCTACAGCGCGAACCGACCACCGCGACAGCCCGTTCGGACGCGGTCGCCAGGGACAGCGGACCGCGTGCCCACAACACCAGGGGAACGGCGCCGTCCCGGTCGCGCTCGGTGTCGAGCTGGTTCAGCCCGAGCATCCGCCACCCGGGCCACTCGTCGTCGTCCGGGGTGATGACCCGGCCACCGAGCCGGTCCATCACCTCCAGATCCTGTGCTGCCGAATCGATCTCACGCCGTGCGGCCACCGGACCCCGCAGCGTCTCCGGCAGCTCGAGTTCCCGGACCGCCCGCGCCGCCTCACACACCCCCACCGAGGTGATCAAGGCCGACAACGGCGCGCACGGCCCCTGCACCACCCGCGACAGATACACCCAGGCCAACCTCCGCTCCTCGACGCTCCCCCGAGCAACCTCCGACCCGCTCACCACAACCCCCTCGCCGAACGTCTTATCCCGGCAGCAGCACGAGCCGGCACCGAACCAGCCGTTCCCTCCCCAGGCACACCACCGGTCATGCGCTCGCCATGCACACCACCAGCCACGCACCCGCCAGACACACCGGCCGTGCGCCCGCCACGCACAGCACCAGCCACGCGCGCGCCGCGCTCACCACCAGCCACGTACTCGCCGGGCGCACCAGCCGTGCGCCCGCCACGCCCACCAGCCACGCATCCACCAGACACACCAGCCGTGCGCCCGCCACGCCCACCCCCAGCCACGCACCCGCCAGACACACCAGCCGTGCACCCGCCACGCCCACCCCCAGCCACGCACCCGCCAGACACACCAGCCGTGCGCTTGCCAGGCACACCGCTAGCCACGCGCTCGCCACGCACAGCCACGCTCTTGCCGGGCACACCGGCCGTTCGCTCGCCAGACACACCACCGGCCATGCGCTCGCCGGGCACACCACCGGCCGACCAGCCCGCCATCACTGCGTGCCCCGCTGCCGGAAGTTCAACGACGACAGCACATCCTGCACCGACGGCAGTTCCCCGCCGCGGAGGTCGCAGACGGTCCAGGCGACGCGGATGGCGCGGTCGGCGCCGCGGGCGGACATCCGGCCCAGGCGCAGGGCGGTCTCGATCGGTGCTATCGACTCGCGGGGCAATCGGAAGCGCTGGCGCAGGATGTGGCCCGGCACTTCGGCATTGGCCTTCCAGCCGTCCGTGCTCCACCGTTCGGCCGCGCGGGCCCTGGCCTGGGCGACGCGGGCCGCCACCGCGGCGCTGGTCTCGGTCTGTTCGTCGCCGAAGGTCGCGCCGGCCTGGCCGTGCATCTGTACCCAGATGTCGATGCGGTCGAGCAGCGGGCCGGACAGTTTGCCGAGGTAGCGGCGGCGGGCCAGCGGCGCGCAGATGCAGTCGACGTCGCGGGCGGGTGCGCACGGGCACGGGTTGGCGGCGAGGACCAGCTGGAATCGGGCGGGGTAGCGGGCGACACCGTCGCGGCGGGCGATGCGCACCTCGCCTTCTTCGAGCGGGGTGCGCAGCGCTTCGAGGACCTTGGTACCGATCTCGGCGCATTCGTCGAGGAACAGCACACCGCGGTGCGCCCGGCTGACAGCGCCGGGACGTGCCATCCCGGACCCGCCGCCGATCATCGCGGTCACCGAGGTGGAGTGATGCGGGGCGACGAACGGAGCCAGGGTGAGCAGGGGCTGCTCGGCGGAGAGCGATCCGGCCATCGAATGGATCGCGGTGACCTCCAGCGACTCCGCCTCCGACAGCGGCGGCAGCAGGCCAGGAAGCCGTTGTGCCAGCATTGTTTTGCCGATCCCCGGCGGCCCGGTGAGCAGGAGATGGTGTCCGCCGGCTGCGGCGACCTCGAGCGCCCAGCGCGCCTCGTCCTGACCGACGACATCACTGAGATCGCCACACGGCCGCTGGGCGCCCGGCACGACGCCGTCGGGTTCCATCAGCGTGCCCTCACCGCGCAGCCAGGCGACCACCGCCCGCAGACTCGGTGCCCCGAGCACCTCGATTCCCTCGACCAGCCCCGCCTCGGCGACCGCTTCCGCGGGCACCACGACCGTGGGCAGTCCGGCATTGCGGGCCGCGATCACCGCGGGCAGTACCCCGCGCACGCGCCGGACCCGGCCGTCGAGCGCCAGCTCGCCCAGCAGTACCGTCTGCACCAGCCGCTCACCCGGCACCGCGCCGGAGGCGTCGAGCACCGCGACCGCGAGCGCCAGGTCATATACGCTCCCGATTTTCGGAAGCGTGGCCGGCGACAGTGCCAGGATGACCCGCCCGTCCGGCCACTTCTCCCCCGTGTTGGCGACCGCCGACCGCACCCGGTTACGCGATTCCTGCAGCGCGGTATCGGGCAGACCGACGAGATTCACCGACGGCAGGCCCTGACCGATATCGGCCTCGATCTCCACCAACTGCCCGTCGACCCCGGTCACCGCAACCGATATCGCCCGTCCGAGGGCCATCAGAAGGCCGCCGTCAGATGGTCGATGACCGGTTTGCACCCGCGCGGGAGCAGCACCGACACCACATCGAACCGGATCCGCCGCCACGGGCCTTCCTGCTGGGCCAGCCACAGCAGCGCCAATCGCCTGATCCGCTGCTGCTTGCGGAAGGTGACCGACTCGGCCGGACTGCCGAACCCCAGCCCCGACCGCGTCTTCACCTCGACGAACACCGTGACCGACGGATCCTGGACGATCAGATCCAGTTCCCCGTACCGGCACCGCCAATTACGCGCGATGATCTCCATGCCGGTCTCGCGCAGATACTGCGCCGCCAGCTTCTCCCCGTATGCGCCGAGCGCCTGTTTGCTTCCCACCCAGCCAACAATGCCGAGCTCCCGCTACCCGTCCCCCAGCACGACCTGCGCAAACAGAAACCCTGTGGATAACCCGAACCCTGTGGATAAACCCCACCTCATCCACGCCAGCCCCACCATCCCCGCACCTGCGGACAACCCCCTGATCCAGCCCACTCACCCCGCACCCGCGTACAACCCCTCATCCACCACATTCACCGCACCCACCCCCGCACCTACGAACAACCCACCACATTCACCGCACCTACGGACACCCACCTCATCCACCCCACTCAGCCCCGCACATCCCGACCTCGAGGAGGGATCGGCCGACGAAGTCGGCCGGTTCGCGGCCGTCCCGTCGATCAGGTGCCGGTGCGTACGCGACGAAGGAGCAAGCACCGGTGCCTGATCGACGGGACCCAAGGGGCCGCGAACTCGAGCGCGCCAGCGCTCAAACAAGCACAGCTCCAACTATTCAGGCAGGCGGAGGTCCGGTTTTTCGAGTTCCTCGATGTTCACGTCCTTGAACGTGATCACCCGGACATGCTTGACGAACCGCGCGGGCCGGTACATGTCCCAGACCCACGCGTCGCTCATCCGCACTTCGAAGTAGACCTCCCCGTCGGCGTTCTGCGGGCGCAGTTCGACGGAATTGGCCAGGTAGAAGCGGCGTTCGGTCTCCACCACGTACGAGAACTGGCCGACGATGTCCTTGTACTCGCGGTACAGGGACAGTTCCATCTCGGTTTCGTACTTCTCGAGGTCCTCAGCACTCATCGGGTGGGACGTCCTCCTGCTAGCAGCGCTGCGTTCATATTGATCACATCATCGCGCATGCGCGGTTCGAGTAGCTACTCGGCTACCGCCCGGCACCTCGAGTTCGCGCACATTCCGCCAGGATCGGCGGTGTTCGGTGCTCGGTCCGAGCTGGCGCAGGGCGGTGGTGTGTTCGGGCGTGTTGTAGCCCTTGTGCGCGGCGAAACCGTAGCCGGGCAGCTGCTCGTCGAGTGCGACCATCATCCGGTCCCTGGTCACTTTGGCCAGGATGCTCGCCGAGGCGATGCAGGCCGCCGTGCCGTCGCCGCCGATGACCGGCAGCGAGGGCGCGGACAGGCCGGGGACCTTGAATCCGTCGGTCAGGATGTAGCCGGGGATGCGCCCGAGCCCGGCGACGGCGCGGCGCATGCCTTCGATATTGGCGACGTGGATGCCGATCGAGTCGATCTCCCAGGCGGGCACCACGACGACGCTCCAGGCCAGCGCCAGCCGCTGAACCACCGGGAACAGCTCCTCACGGGCCGACTCGGTGAGTTTCTTGGAGTCGTCGAGGCCGGACAGCTTGTCGTAGGCCTTGGGCGCCAGCAGGCACGCGGCGACCACCAGCGGCCCGGCGCACGGGCCGCGGCCCGCCTCGTCGACACCGGCTACCGGTCCGAGGCCGCCGCGGATGAGGGCCGCTTCGAGCGTGCGTAGTCCGCCTGCCCGGCGCATCACCACGCGCGGCGGCCAACCGGTCCGATCCTGCCCCACAGTTCGATTGTCCCCGTGTCTCGTCGTTCTCAGTTCTCCTGCGCGTTCTGCGAGCGCACCGGGCCCATCCGGCTCGGCGGCCAGATCTTGAACACGGTCTTGCCGCGCACATTGTCCACCGGCACGGTGCCCTGCAGATCGTCGCTGACGTGGGCGCGCGAATCGGCCGATTCGTTGCGGTTGTCGCCCATCACCCACAGGTTGCCCTCGGGGACCTTCACCGGGCCGAACACCCGGCCCGCCGGGTACACGGCGTTGGGGCGATCGGTGTACCAGGGGTAGTCCTTCTTGATGTAGGGCTCGTCGAGCGGTTTGCCGTCGACCATCACCCGGCCCTGCGGGTCGCAACACTGCACGGTTTGCCCGCCGACCGCGATGACTCGCTTGACCAGGTCGTTCTCGTCGGGCGGGACGAGGCCGAAGTAGGACAGGAAGTTCTGTACACCGCGGATGACGGAGTTGTCGGAGCGGATCGACTTGTAGTGCCCGTTCCAGGACGGCGGCCCGACGAACACGACGACGTCGCCGGGTCCCGGCTCGGAGCCGTAGTAGCTGATCTTCTCCACGTAGATGCGGTCGCCGATCAGCAGCGTGTTCTCCATCGACTGCGACGGGATCACGTAGGGGCGCCCGACGAAAGTGACCATCAACGCGGCGATGACCGCCGCGATCACGATCAGTATCGGCAGCTCCTGCCAGAACGGTCGCTGCTTCTTGTCGGGGCGCTTCTTCCGGCGCCGCCCGCCTTCGTCTCCCGAATCTGACACCGACCCACTTTCGTCTGCCACGCCGAACAGAGTAGCCCGGCGCCCCGACCGAAGTCGGAGCGCCGGGCTACCTGAAATTTCCGAGCTCGCAAGAGCTACCGCAAGATCAGCGCTTTTCCTTGATCTTGGCGGCCTTACCGCGCAGGTCGCGCAGGTAGTACAGCTTGGCGCGACGCACGTCACCGCGGGTCACGACATCGATGTGGTCGATGTTGGGGCTGTGCACCGGGAAGGTGCGCTCGACACCCACACCGAAGGACACCTTGCGGACGGTGAAGGTCTCGCCGATGCCGCCGCCCTGACGCCGGATCACGACGCCCTTGAAGACCTGGATGCGCTCCTTCGAGCCTTCGATGACCTTCACGTGCACGTTCAGGGTGTCGCCCGGACGGAAGTCGGGGACATCGCTACGCAGCGACTTCTCGTCGACGAAATCAAGGGTGTTCATTTTCCACCTTTTCGGATTCTTTGCGCGAACAGAGGAACCTGGCGGCACTCGCGCGCTCGACCGGTTCATGCTCAGAACAGGAGTGCTCTCGGACATGACTCGCCCAAGGCAACCGGTTCATTGTGCCAGACCAGGCGGCCGTCGCCGAAATCGGGCGACGTGGCTCACTCGCCGGCGTCGGTGTCGCCGGTCGCGCCGGGGCGGCGGCGCGGCAGCAGATGCGGGTGCGGCGGCGGCGCGGACGGTGCCGCGACCACGGTGCGGCTGAGTTCGGCCTCGGCCGCGGTACGCGCGTGCTCGATATCGGGTGTGCCCGCGATCAGGTCCTGGATGAAGATCTTCGCGCGGATGACCGGGCGGCGATAGCGCCGTTCCCTGGCGATGGCCCGGTTCATCGTCTTGGGCCGGTTGCCGTAGCGCCAGCGGGCCCAGGGCGCGCCCGGCCTGCTCAGCCGCACCGCGCCGATCAGCAGCAGGGGCGCGAAGAACATACCGAACAGTCCGGTCCAGATCTTGCCCTTGGCGATCACCACCGCGGCCAGCAGCAGGTTCAGCAGCAGTGAGAGGCCGAGGCCGACCCGCACCCAGCCGCCGCGCGACTGCCGGAAGTCGTCGTAGTCGAGGAAGGTCGCGGGCTGCACGCCGAGCAGCAGCAGTCCGGTCACGGCCACCGCGACGAACACCGCGTCGACCGAGGTCCGCCCCTGTTCGGACCAGTACACGTCGCGCAGGTAGAAGATCAGCGCGAACTCGTCGAGGACCAGCGCGGCACCGATCCCGAACAGGGCGGCCAGGACACTCGAGGTGACCTGGGTGGAGTCCTCGGCCGTCGCGATCAGGCCGATGCCCGACAGCAGCACGGTGATCACGCCGAACACCATGTGATGGATGTGGGTGTCGCCGGCTTTGACATTGCCCGGCCACCAGCGGACCTGGGCCCGGATCAGCCGCACGCTGATTCGGATCACCACGAAACCGAGGATGAACCCCAGCAGAAAACAGAGCAGGGGCAGGCGGCCGTGCGCGATCACATCGTCTTCGAGCCACCGTCGCATGCCGCCCGCCCTGTCGTCGTATTACTGACCGAACCCCGCTCGCCGCAGCGCGTCGGCCATCGATCCGGTCGGCGCCGCCGCCGGCTTGCGCTGGTTGCCGCCGCGACCCTGGCCCTGGCCGCGACCCTGTGCTTGCCCACGGTCGCCGCCCTGGCCGCGTCCACCGCCCTGCGGACGGCCCTGACCGCGACCCTGGCCGCGCGCGGCGCCGCCTCCCCGATTGTCCCCCTGCGCGGGCTTGCCCGGCTCGTCATCGAGCCGCAGCGTCAAACCGATCCGCTGCCGGGCGACGTCGACCTCGAGCACCTTGACCTTCACGACGTCGCCGGACTTGACCACTTCGCGCGGATCCTTGACGAAGTTGTGCGACAGCGCCGAGACGTGCACCAGACCGTCCTGGTGCACACCCACGTCGACGAAGGCGCCGAACGCGGCCACATTGGTGACCACGCCCTCGAGCACCATGCCGGGCTTCAAATCGGCGACTTTCTCGATGCCCGCGGCGAATTCGGCGGTCTTGAACTCCGGGCGCGGGTCGCGGCCGGGCTTCTCCAGCTCCGCGATGATGTCGCTGACGGTCGGCACACCGAACTTCTCGTCGGTGAAGTCGGCCGGTTTCAGCGCGCGCAGGGTGCCGGTGTTGCCGATGATCTCGGCCATCGGGCGGCCGGTGGTCTCCAGGATGCGGCGCACCACCGGGTAGGCCTCGGGGTGCACGGCCGAGGTGTCGAGGGGGTCCTCACCGCCGCGGATGCGCAGGAAGCCGGCGCACTGTTCGAAGGCCTTCGGGCCCAGGCGCGGCACCTCCAGCAGCGCGGTGCGGCTGCGGAACGGGCCGTGCTGGTCGCGGTGGGCGACAATGCTTTCCGCGACCGACCCGGACACGCCGGACACCCGCGAGAGCAGCGGCACCGAGGCGGTGTTCACGTCGACGCCGACCGCGTTCACCGCGTCCTCGACGACGGCGCCCAGCGAGCGGGCCAGCAGCGTCTCGGACACGTCGTGCTGGTACTGGCCCACGCCGATCGACTTGGGGTCGATCTTCACCAGCTCGGCCAGCGGGTCCTGCAGGCGCCGGGCGATGGAGACCGCGCCGCGCAGCGAGACGTCCATGTCGGGCAGTTCGGCCGAGGCGTAGGCCGAGGCGGAGTACACCGACGCGCCCGCTTCCGACACCACGATCTTGGTCGGCTTGTTCTCGGGGATGCGGGCGATGAGTTCGGTGGCCAGTGCGTCGGTTTCGCGCGAGGCGGTGCCGTTGCCGATGGCGATGAGTTCGACACCGAAGCGGGCCACCAGCGCGCCGAGCACGGCCAGGGATTTCTCGGTCTGGCCCTGCGGCTTGTGCGGGTAGATGACCTCGGTCGCGACGGCCTTGCCGGTGGCGTCGACGACGGCGACCTTGACACCGGTGCGGTAGCCCGGATCGAGGCCCATCGTGGTGCGGGTGCCTGCGGGCGCGGCCAGCAGCAGGTCGCGCAGGTTGGCGGCGAACACGTCGACCGCGTCCTTCTCGGCGGCTTGACGCAACCGCATCCTGGTGTCGATCCCCAGGCTGACCTGCAGTTTGGTCCGCCAGGCCCAGCGCACGGTGTCGAGCAGCCAGGAATCGGCCGGGCGGCCCTGATCGGCGATTCCGAAGGCGACCGCGATCCGGCCTTCGTAGACGGTGCGTTCGCCCGGTGCGGGCTCCTCGGTGTCGGGCTCGAGGTGCAGGGTGAGCACGTCTTCCTTCTCCCCGCGCAGCAGCGCCAGGATCCGGTGCGAGGGCAGTTTGTGGAAGGGCTCGCTGAACTCGAAGTAGTCGGCGAACTTCGCGCCTGCCTCCTCCTTGCCCGCGCGCACCGTGGAGCTGACCTGGCCGCGATTCCACATCAGTTCGCGCAGTTCACCGACGAGATCGGCGTCCTCGGCGAACCGTTCGACGAGGATCGCGCGGGCGCCGTCGAGCTGTTCGGCGGTGTAGCCGGCCGGGTCGGTACCCGGGTCGCCGATCAGCGCGTCGGCGACGGGCTCATGGCCGGCCTCGCGCGCGATCTGGGCTTTGGTGCGGCGCTTGGGCTTGTAGGGCAGGTAGATGTCTTCGAGGCGGGCCTTGGTCTCGGCGAGCATGATCTGGCCGTGCAGAGCGGGATCGAGTTTGCCCTGGCCACGGATGGATTCGATGATCGCGCCACGGCGCTCGTCGAGCTCGCGCAGGTAACCGAGACGTTCCTCGAGCTGCCGCAGCTGGGCGTCGTCGAGGCCGTCGGTGACCTCCTTGCGGTAGCGCGCGATGAACGGGACCGTCGAACCGCTGTCGAGCAGTTCGACGGCGGCGCGGACCTGGGTCTCGCGCACCCCCAGTTCGTCCGCGATCCGCCTGCCCACGCTGGCCAGGGTGGTCGTGCTTGCAGTCTCGGGCGCTGTCGTCACGACCGCAGAGACTACAGCTCCACCCCGACACCTGGCGGACTCCCAGGTCAGCGGACCGTCGCGAGCTCCGGATCAGCCGAGCAGATCCCTGGCCAGTTCGCGCATCTCGGCTTTGCGGATCTTCCCGGTGACCGTCATCGGGAACTCCTCGACCACGTGGACGTAGCGCGGGATCTTGTAGTGCGCCAGGCGTCCGGTGCAGTAGTCGCGCAGTGCGGCGGCGTCCAGGGGTGCGGCGCCGTCGCGCAGGCGCAGCCAGACCATGAGTTCCTCACCGTATTTCGCGTCGGGCACCCCGATGACCTGGGCATCGACGATATCGGGGTGGGTGTAGAGGAACTCCTCGATCTCGCGTGGATAGATGTTCTCGCCGCCACGGATCACCATGTCCTTGATCCGGCCGGTGACCGCGATGTAGCCCTCGTCGTCCATCACGCCGATGTCGCCGGTGTGCATCCAGCGGGCGGCGTCGATGGCCTCGGCGGTCTTGTCGGGCTGGTCCCAGTAGCCGAGCATCACCGAATAGCCCCGGGTGCACAGTTCGCCCGGTTCGCCGCGTGGCAGGGTGCGGCCGGTGGCCGGGTCGATCACCTTGACCTCCAGATGCGGTCCCACCCGGCCGACGGTGGCGGTGCGGCGGTCGATGCTGTCGTCACGGCGGGTCTGGGTGGACACCGGCGAGGTCTCGGTCATGCCGTAACAGATGGAGACCTCGGTCATCCCCATCCGGTCGATGACCCGTTTCATCACCTCGACCGGGCACGGCGAGCCCGCCATGATGCCGGTACGCAGGGTCGACAGATCCGGTGTCGCACCGGCGTCGAGTTCGGCCAGCATGGCGATGAACATGGTCGGTACGCCGTAGAGCGAGGTGCACTGCTGGGCGGCGACGGCGGCCAGCGTCGCGGCGGGGTCGAACGACGGCGCCGGGATCACCACCGCCGCACCGTGCGAGGTGGCCGCGAGATTGCCCATGACCATGCCGAAGCAGTGATAGAAGGGGACGCCGAGGCAGATCCGGTCGGCCGCGGTGTAGCCGCACAGTTCGCCGACGAAGTAGCCGTTGTTGAGGATGTTGTGGTGGCTCAGCGTCGCGCCCTTGGGGAAACCCGTGGTGCCCGAGGTGTATTGGATGTTGATCGGGTCGTCGGCCGACAGCGTCGCGGCGATGGCGGCGAGCCGGTCCGCATCGGGGGCGGTGCCCGCGATCTGCTGCCACGGCGGCGTGCCGAGGATCAGGACCTGTTCCAGCGCCGGGCAATTCGGCCGGACCTGCACGATCATCGACACATAGTCCGAGGTCTTGAACTCCGGTGCGGCGATCAGCAGCCGCACCCCGGCCTGGCCGAGAACGTATTCGAGTTCGCTGGTGCGATAGGCCGGGTTGATATTGACCAGCACCGCGCCGATCTTGGCGGTGGCGTACTGCACGAGAAACCATTCCGCGCAGTTGGGCGCCCAGATGCCGACCCGGTCACCCGCGACGATGCCCTGGGCGGCCAGTGCGGTGGCGAGCGCGTCCACCGCGACGCCCAGCTCCCGGTAGGTCCAGCGGCGGCCGGTCGGCTGGTCGACGAGCGCGTCGCGGTCGGGGTGGGCCGCGACGGTGCGATCGAGGTTCGCGCCGATGGTTTCGCCGAGCAGCGGGGTGTCGGCCAGGCCGCAGGCATAGCTGAGTTCGGTCATCACCGGGTCTCCTTGCCGCGCAGCAGGAATCGCTGCACCTTACCGCTGGGTGTCTTGGGCAGGCTGTCCACGAAATGCACCCGGCGCGGATAGGCGTGGGCGGCGAACTCGTCCTTGACCAGTCGCTGGAGTTCGGCGGCCAGTTCGTCGCTGCCCGCGCTGCCGGGACGCAGGACGACGAAGGCCTCGATCACCTCGCCGCGCAGTTCGTCGGGCATGCCGACCACGGCGGCCTCGGCGACCTGCTCGTGCAGTACCAGCACGCTCTCCACCTCGAACGGGCCGATCCGGTAGCCGGCCATGATGATCACGTCGTCGTCGCGGGAGCTGAAACGGAAGAAGCCGTCGGCGTCGCGGGCGCCGACGTCACCGGTGAGGTACCAGCGGCCGTCGGCGGTGAAACGGTTCGCGGTGCGCTCCGGGTCGTCGAGGTAGCCGAGGAACCACAGCAGCGGGCTGTGGTCGGTGGAGATGGCGACCCGGCCGATCTCACCGGGTGCCGCCTCGATGTCGGCGTCGTCGGTGAGGACCGCGCACGACCAGCCGGGCAGCTGCCTGCCCATCGACCCGGCCGGCGCGGGGACGTCGAGCTCGGGGTGCCAGGCGTGGCAGACGACCATGCCGTGCTCGGTCTGGCCGTAGTGGTCGCGCACGGCGACCCCGAGCGCGCGCTGCGACCAGCTGACGACGTCCGGGGTGAGCGGCTCCCCTGCCGAGGAGGCCCGCCGCAGCGCGAAGTCCGCGTCGAAGGCGCCGTCGTCGGCGCGCAGCGCGCGGTAGACCGTGGGGGCCGCGGCGAAATTGGTGACACCGAAGCGTTGCAGCACCGCGCGGGTGAGCGGCGCGGAGAATCCGGCGTGCAGCAGCAGGCTGCGCACACCGGTGGCCAGCGGTGCCAGGATCGCGTAGTAGAGGCCGTAGGCCCAGCCCGGGTCGGCGGCGTTCCAGTAGACGTCACCGGGCCGTACGTCGAGGGCGAACTCCTGGTAGGCGTGGAAGGAGGCCAGCGCGCGCACCGGGATCGGCACGCCCTTGGGGGTGCCGGTGGTGCCGCTGGTGAACAGCTGGACCAGCAGCCCGTCGCCGCCGACCACGGCCGCCTCGGCGCGCGGATCGTCGGCGGTGTGCGCGGCGAGCAGTTCGTCCCAGGCCAGCGTGCCGGGCAGCGCGGCGCCACCCACGATGATCGTGTGCCGGTCGGATTCGCCCAGCTTGGCCGCCTGATCGGCATCGGCGACGACGACCTTCGCGCGACTGGCGTCGAGCCGGAAGTCGATCGCGGGCGCGGCGAAGGCGGTGAACAGCGGCACATGCACCGCGCCGCGGCGCCAGATCCCGAGCAGCGCGACGACGAGATCGGCCGACTTGGCCATCAGCGTGGCCACCCGGTCGCCGGGTTCGACGCCGAGCTCGGCCAGCGCGGCGGCGAAGCGCCGCGAACGCTCCCGCAGCTCGCCGTAGGTCAGATCGTGGGCGCTCAGATCGGCCTCGACGACGGTGCAGGCGACGCGATCGGCGGGGTGCCGGTCGCACAGCAGCTCGGCCGCGCAGGCCGACGGTCCATCGTAGTGGTCGAGCAGGGTGCCCACCCGCGCGTCCAGGTCGGTACTCATCGCAGTTCTCCTCAACGCCTGGGCCGGTCCGCCAGGTCTGTCCTAGAATGTGGCACAGCTCACGTACCCCACTACCCCCGAAAAGGGGTGACCCGATGACGGCCACATCCCTGCTGCGCCCACGCGACGGTGACGCCCTGCGCGCCGAGATCCGCTGGGTCGCGCGCCGGGCCGGTGTGCCCGTGGTGTTCGGCGGCGCGGTGGACGAGGACACCCTGCTGCTCACCGAGTTCGTCGGGACGGTGACCACCGGCATGCGGGGCCTGTCGGTGCTGCGCACCTCCGGGCTCGGCGGCCAGGCGATGGAGTACGGCAGGCCGACGGCGGTCGCGGACTATCGGGGCGCGTCCACGATCACGCACCACTACGACGCCCCGGTGGTGGGCGAGGGGCTGCGGTCGGTGATGGCGGTGCCGATCGTGGTCGGCGACCGGTCCAGGGCGGTGCTGTACGCGGCCAGCCGGGGCGTCGGTCCGCTCGGTGACCGCGCCGCCGAGGTGCTCATGCAGGCGGGCAGGCGGCTGGCGCACGAGATCGCGGTGCGCGACGAGGTCGACCGGCGGGTCCGGCTGCTCGAGCTCGCGACCCCGCCTGCTGCCGCCCCGGCGGTGACCGAGGAACTGCGTGAGATCCACGCCGAGCTGCGTGCACTGTCGGCCGCGGTCGGTGACGCCGCGCTGCGCGATCGGTTGTCGGGGGTGTGTAATCGGTTGACCGGAGTGCTGACCGGCGAGCCGCCGGGTCCGGTACCGCGCCTGTCGCGCCGCGAACTCGATGTGCTCGCCCAGATCGCGCTCGGGTGCACCAATCAGGAAGCGGCGCTGCGGCTGTCGCTCGGCGCGGAAACGGTCAAGAGTTACCTGCGCCAGGCGATGACCAAGCTCGACGCGCGCACCCGGCACGAGGCGGTCGCGGTCGCACGCCGCCACGGTCTGCTCCCCTGAATCCCGCCTCGCGGGTGTGGAATTTGTCACTCGCGAAGCCGCCGGCACCGGCCGCCGACATCGTTGCCTCGCCTCACGATCGAGCACGCGAGGGGATCGCGGTGCCACCGCACCGGACTCCGGGCGCACCGGGCTACCCTGCGCGGATCATCGAATCATCAAGGGATACAGTGCTTGTCCTGCGCGCATCGGCCGACCGCGCGAAAATCCCGCGCGTACGGGCACACCGGCCACCGGCCGGCAACGCGGCCCGAGCCTTTCCGGATGGAACAAGCAATCCACAGCTTGGACGATCGCACAACGAATGACCCTCGTGGATACCCAAATGTCTTTAGGGCAAAACAAACTCGGGCAGGTTTCCGACCGGTAGCGTCCATCCGATGACGGAGCCCTTTCAGCTGGCCGGCCTCTCGCTGGACTGTGACGACCCCGAGTCCCTCGCCCGCTTCTATCTCGGGCTGCTCGGTGGCCGGGTGCTGTGGAACGACGCGCACAGCGTCGGAATCCGGATCCCGTCGGGCCTGACGGTCGCCGCCCAGCACGTCGCGGACTACAGCCCGCCGCAGTGGCCCGGCACCGCCGCGGTGCACCTGGATCTCGCCGCCGACGCCGATCTGGACCTGTGCGAACAGCACGCCCTGGCGATCGGCGCGAAACCCGCACCAGTGCAACCGGATCCACGCTGGCGGGTGCTGCTAGATCCCGCCGGGCACCCGTTCTGCATCACCACCCGGGTGGTCCCGAACTGAGTCGCGCGGCTATTCGGGCAGGAGGTCGGGCCTGCGTTCACGGGTCCGCTCCAGCGACTGCTCGTGCCGCCAGGCGGCCACCTTCGCGTGGTCACCCGAGAGCAGGATCGGCGGCACGTCCAGACCGCGCCAGGACACCGGACGGGTGTAGCTGGGGCCTTCGAGCAGGCCGTCGGAGAACGAATCCTCCTGGTGGGACTGCTGATTGCCGAGCACACCGGGGATGAGACGGACGACAGCCTCGGTCATCACCAGCACCGCGGCCTCGCCGCCGATGAGCACGTAGTCACCGATGCTCACCTCTTCCACCCGCACCCGGCGGGCGGCATCGTCGAAGACCCGCTGATCGATGCCCTCGTAGCGGCCGCAGGCGAACACGAGGTGCCGCTCGGTGGACCAGCGCTGCGCGGTGGCCTGGGTGAAGGGCACACCGGCCGGCGTGGGGACGACGAGCAGGGCGTCGTCGGGGCACACCTCATCGAGCGCGGCACCCCAGACAGTGGGCTTCATGACCATGCCCGGCCCGCCACCGTAGGGCGAATCGTCGACGGACTTGTGCACGTCGTGGGTCCAGCGGCGCAGATCGTGCACACCCACCGAGATCAGGCCCTTGTCGACGGCCTTGCCGAGCAGCGCGGTCCGCAGCGGCTCGAGGTACTCCGGGAAGATCGTGACGACGTCGAGTTGCACGAATTACTCCGGATCGAGCAGGCCCTCGGGCGGCGTGATGACCACCAGACCATCGGCGATCGACACGGTCGGCACGATGGCGGTGACAAAGGGAACGAGAATTTCGCGGCCGTCCTCGGCGGCACGCACCGACAGCAGCTCGCCGGCGGCCGAATGCAGCACCTCGGTGACCGTGCCGACGACGGTGCCGTCGGTGAGCTCGACGCGCAGGCCTTCGAGCTCGTGGTCGTAGAAGGCGTCCTCGTCGTCGGACGGCGGCAGGGACTCGCTGTCGACGACGAACAGCATGCCGCGCAGTGCGTCGGCGGCGGTGCGGTCGTCGATGCCGTCGACGAACACCAGAAGCCGGCCCGAGTGCTCTCGGGCCGACTTCACGGTGTAGTCACGGGTCGCCGCGGATTTCGGCATCCTGCCGTGCAGGGTGGCACCGGGGGCGAACCGGAGTTCCGGCTCGTCGGTGCGCACCTCGACGACGAGTTCGCCGCGCACGCCGTGCGACTTGGCGACCCGACCTACGACGAGTTCCATCTAGGCGTCGGTGTCGACCACGTCGACCCGGATCCCACGGCCGCCGATACCGGCGACCAGGGTGCGCAGCGCGGTCGCGGTGCGACCACCGCGCCCGATCACCTTGCCCAGGTCCTCAGGATGGACGTGCACCTCGACGGTGCGTCCGCGGCGGCCGGTGATCAGCTCGACGCGGACATCGTCGGGGTTGGCGACGATGCCGCGAACCAGATGTTCGACGGCATCGGCAACAACAGCAGTCATTACTCGGCAGCCTCGGTGGCGGCTTCCTCAGCGGCAGCCTCGTCCTTCTTGGCGGCCTTCTTCTTGGGGGTGACGGCCTCGGCGACGGGCTCGTTGTCGGCGGCGGCCAGCGCGGCGTTGAACAGGTCCAGCTTGGACGGCTTGGCGGCCTTCACCTTGAGGGTGCCCTCGGTGCCCGGCAGGCCCTTGAACTTCTGCCAGTCGCCGGTGATCTCCAGCAGACGCTGCACGGACTCGGTCGGCTGCGCGCCGACGGACAGCCAGTACGCCACACGATCGGCATCGATCTCGATCAGCGAGGGCTCTTCCTTCGGGTGGTACTTGCCGATGGCCTCGATGGCGCGGCCGTCACGACGGGTGCGGGCGTCGGCAACCACGACGCGGTACTGCGGGTTGCGGATCTTGCCCAGGCGGGTGAGCTTGATGCGAACAGCCATGCTGATCTGCCTCTTTCAGTAGTTGGTCACCACGCGATTCAGCGACCCGCACGGTCTGCGGGTCCGGTTTCGCGCATGGAGTGCGTGACCGCCGCGCGGTACGGAACCGGAGACGGGCTGACACTGTCCAGCAAGGACGGTTGACCATTGTGCCAGACCGCCGCCTTCTCCCCGAAATCGCCTCCGTGCTGGTTCAGCGCAACTGCGAGGTATCGATGACAACCGGCACCGGACCGGGCGCCTTCACCGTTTCCCCGCTGTCGGCGAAGACCTCTTGCCGGTAGCCGGTCTCGCCCAGCGCGTAGCCCCAGAATCGAACGGGTTTCCCCATCGGCAACTCTACGATCCAGAGATTCTGAATCCTGGCCGACGCGTAGGCCGCGACCTTGGTGTCCCGCTCTTCACGTGAGTTGCCGGGCGACCAGACCTCGACGGCGAGCAGAACGTCCTCGGCGGCGAAGTTCACATGGCTGATCCCGCCGGACACCACCGAGATGTCGGGGATCACACCGGTGCGCAGCGGCGTGCTGATACGAACTCCGACGGCAGGAAGAACGTGGAGGTCGAGCCGTTCGGCGGCCCGCAGCGCGTCCCGCAATATCACGGCCAATTCGAATGACGCGTACTGATGCGAACCACCGGGCGGCGGCGTCATGTGCAGGTACCCCCAGATGAGTTCGAGTCGCGATCCATCGTCCGGCTGCTCTTCGGCGAGCCAGTCTTCCACAGTCTTCGGGCCCAACGGGTGGATCATCGAAACCTCGGCGCTCATGGTCATCTCCGCCGATCTCCCCTGTTCGTACCGACAAATGGACAACTCGGACCGGCTTCGTATTCATGGTCGACTCTACTAGGTAGAGCTGATCGGGCCCGGTAGAACGCTCAGCCGCGCAGAGGTCGACACCTACGTTCTCAGCGATGACCGGTGACGGGGTTCGGGGTTTTGACGACGAGGCCGCGCAGGACGACCCATTGAGGGTCGGTCAAGGACTGCGGGTGGGCGCGAGGGTCCTCGGTGTAGATGACGAAGTCGGCGGGGGCGCCTTCTTCGATGCTGGGGCGGCCGAGCCAGGTGCGGGCGTTCCAGGAGGCGGCGCCGAGGGCGTCGTGGGGAGACAGGCCGGCGCCGGTCAGGGCGGTGATCTCGTCGGCGATGCGGCCGTGGCGGATGGAACCGCCCGCGTCGGTGCCCGCGTAGATCGGGATGCCTGCCTCGTGGGCGCGGCCTACCGTGTCGCGGACGCGGCGGTGCAGGTCGCGCATGTGGGCGGCGTAGACGGGGAACTTGGTGGCGCTGTCGGCGATGCCGGGGAAGGTGTCGATATTGATCAGGGTGGGGACCAGGGCGGTGCCGTGGGCGAGCATCATCTCGATGGTGTCGTCGGTGATGCCGGTGCCGTGTTCGAGGCAGTCGATACCGGCATTGATCAGGCCGGGCAGCGCGTCCTCGCCGAAGACATGGGCGGTGACGCGGGCGCCGTTGGCGTGGGCGGCGTCGATGGCCTGCTTCAGGATGTCGTCGCTCCACAGCGGGCGCAGGTCGCCGACCGAGCGGTCGATCCAGTCGCCGACGATCTTGACCCAGCCGTCGCCGAAGCGGGCCTGCTCGGCGACGATCTCGGGCAGGTCGCGTTCGTCGTCGAGTTCGATGCCCAGTTCGCGGATGTAGCGCTTGGGGCGGGCGATGTGGCGGCCCGCGCGGATGATGCGCGGGAGTTCGGCGTGTTCGTCGATGTAGTGGGTGTCGATGGGTGAGCCGGCGTCGCGCAGCAGCAGCGCGCCCGCGTCACGTTCGGTCGCGGCCTGTTCGATCGCGCCCTCGCGCGTTTCGTCCCCGCCGCCGTAGCGGATGCCGACGTGGCAGTGCGCGTCGACCAGGCCGGGCACGATCCAGCCTGCGCCGCACAGGGTTTCGGCGCCGCGCACCGGCTCGAAGGTGACGGTGCCGTCGACGACCCACAGGTCGCGCTGCTCGTCACCGGGCAGAACCACACCACGCAGATGCACACGAACCTCCAGGGTCGGCCTCGGACCCAAACTACCGCCCCCGATCCTCGAACGCACCCACGTGCGGAGGCCGGGACCGGGACTTGGCACGAACCTCCGACGCCCCACGCACCGGAGCCGGGGCCGATCGGACCATCGCGCGCACAGCTCACTTCGCCGGACCCCGACCCCGGATGGGACGTCGCGCACACACTCACTTCGCCGGAGCCGGAACCCCGGATGAGTCGTCGCGCAATCAGTCGTCGACGGTGTCGAGGAAGACGGTGACCGCGGCGATCCGCGCGGACCCCGGCGCGAAGTCCACGAACGCGACGCCGTGCGCGTCCCCGATCCGCACGCTCGCGCTGACCGTGCGCCCGGCGGCGATCATCTTGGACCACTGGATCTCTCGCGCCCGCTCGGCGAACTCCCCGACCGTGACCTGGGTGCCCGCGGGCAGCTGGATCTCGGTGCGCGCGTCGAGCAGCGCGTGCACCCGGGCGGTGTCGCCCGCGGCCACCGCGGTGAACAACCGGCGGACCAGGCGTTTGCCGTGCCCGCCGACGCCGCGCAGCGCGCGCATCATGCCTACCGCACCACCGATGCCCAGCTCACCGACCAGCTGCGGCCCGAGCTTGGCTCCGGCGAGCACGCCCGAGGTCCCGGTGCCGAGCAGGCGCGCGACCATCACCGCCAGTTCCCAGTGCGCGGCCAGGCGGGAGATGCGCCAGCCGTCGGCCGTCTCGACGAGGTCGTAACGCAGGTGCATGGGCACGACGACGGTGGCGCCGGTCGACATGGTCGTCGCGATATGCAGGTCGCGCACCACCGAATGCCCGGCGACCAGATCGCGATCGACCCGGAAGACGATGCCGTTGGGGGCGATGAACGTGTTATAGAACCGCGAGATGGCCTCGGTCCCGACATGCGGCCGCGAACCGACCGGATCGTTGACCGCGGCATCCGCGGTGAACAGTCCCACCCAGGCGGCTTTGTCGTGCGCGCCGACCGCCCGTGGCGAGGCGTGCACCGCCGCCAGCAGGTCCTCGGATGTCCGATCCAGCGGCATGTTTCCCGTCCTCAACCTCGTCGTGTACTCGCGCGATCCATGATAGAACGTGTTCTAGTTTTTGTGTCGGCGATCGTGCACACGCGCCTCGCCCTGTTCGACGGAGAGTCTCGATGGATTGGTACACCGGGAACACCACCTACGACACCGTGCTGACCATCGGCTTCGCCTTCGCCGCCTTCGTGATGATCGGCGGGCTGTTCGCCCAGAGTCCGTACGGGCGCTTCACCTCCACCAAGGTGGGGCTCAACCTCAATCCGAAACTGGGTTGGTGGCTGATGGAGCTACCGGCCACCGTGGTGTTCGCGGTGTTCTTCCTGAGCGGCCCCGACCCGTTCTCCCCGACGCCGCTGGTACTCGCCGCGATCTGGGTGCTGCACTACGCCAACCGGGGCTGGTTCTTCCCGCTCTCGATCCGGCAGGTGCCGGGCAAGACCAGCAGTTTCAATATCGGTGTCGTCGCGGCCGGGGTGTTCGTCACCGCGCTGCACGGCTACCTCAACGGCGCGCTGTTCAGCCACGACTACCTCGACCAGTACAGCACCGCGTGGCTCACCGACCCGCGCTTCCTGATCGGCCTGGTGGTGTACCTGTGCGGCTTCGCGCTGCTGGTGCGCTCGGAGGCGATCGTGCGCAACCTGCGCGACAAGGACAACCCCGGCGCCACCGAATACCGCATCCCCCACGGCGGCGGCTTCCGTTTCGTCAGCAGCCCCGCCTACCTCGGCGAACTCATCGCCTGGACCGGCTTCGCCCTGCTGACCTGGTCACTGGCCGGCGTGGTGATCCTGCTGATCACCGCGGGCAACCTGGTCCCCCGCGCCTTCGCCACCCACCGCTGGTACCAGGAGAAATTCGCCGACTACCCCACTACCCGCAAAGCATTGATCCCCGGCGTCATCTGAGATCGACACAGCGCGGCCGGTGATCCGTTTCGGATCACCGGCCGTTCTCCCTAATTCTTGGGGAACTTCAGCTGGGACAGGTCGATGCCGTCCAGGCCGGGCGGCAGCTGATCGAGACCCGGCGGCATCTGCGACAGGTCCATACCCGGCGGCAGACCGGGCATCCCGGCGGGCATGCCGGGGAAACCGCCGCGCATCTTCGGCGGGGTCGGGCCGCGGCCGCCCTTCTTGCCCTTCTTGCCCTTCTTGTTGTTGCCGCGGCGCGCACCGGGCAGGCCCATCTGACGGCCCATCATGGCCATCATCTTCTTGGCCTCGAAGAAGCGGTCGACGAGCTGGTTGACCTCGGAGACCTGCACGCCCGAGCCGTTGGCGATGCGCAGCCGGCGGGAGGCGTTGATGATCTTCGGGTTGTCGCGCTCGGCGGGGGTCATGCCGCGGATGATGGCCTGCACGCGGTCGAGCTGCTTGTCGTCGACGGCGGCGAGCGCGTCCTTCATCTGGCCCGCACCGGGCAGCATGCCGAGCAGGTTGCCGATCGGGCCCATCTTGCGGATGGCCAGCATCTGGTCGAGGAAGTCCTCGAGGGTGAGTTCGCCGCTGCCGATCTTGCGGGCGGTCTCCTCGGCCTGCTGCGCGTCGTAGACCTGTTCGGCCTGCTCGATGAGGGTGAGCACATCGCCCATGCCGAGGATGCGCGAGGCCATCCGGTCGGGATGGAAGACGTCGAAGTCCTCGAGCTTCTCACCGGTGGAGGCGAACATGATCGGCGCGCCGGTGACATTGCGCACCGACAGCGCGGCACCACCGCGGGCGTCACCGTCGAGCTTGGTGAGCACGACACCGGTGAAGCCGACGCCGTCGCGGAAGGCTTCGGCGGTGCTGACCGCGTCCTGGCCGATCATGGCGTCGAGCACGAACAGCGTCTCGTCGGGCCGTACGGCGTCGCGGATGCCCGCGGCCTGGTTCATCAGCTCGGCGTCGATGCCGAGGCGGCCCGCGGTGTCGACGATGACCACGTCGTACTGCTTGGCCTTGGCTTCCTCGATACCGGCCGAGGCGACCGCGACCGGATCGGCCGCGGAGATGCCGAGCGGGTTCTCGCCGCCGCCGACGGAGGTGCCGGGGTGCGGGGCGAACACGGGCACGCCCGCGCGCTCACCGACGACCTGCAGCTGGGTGACCGCGCCGGGACGCTGGAGGTCACAGGCCACCAGCAAGGGCTGATGCCCCTGACCCTTGAGCCACTTGGCGAGCTTGCCGGCCAGGGTCGTCTTACCGGCACCCTGCAGACCGGCCAGCATGATGACCGTCGGCGGGTTCTTGGCAAGGGTGAGCCTGCGGGTCTCGCCGCCGAGGATGCCGACGAGCTCCTCGTTGACGATCTTGACGACCTGCTGCGCCGGGTTGAGCGCGGCGGAGACCTCCGCGCCCTTGGCGCGTTCCTTGATGTTGGCGATGAAGCCGCGCACCACGGGCAGCGCGACGTCGGCCTCGAGGAGTGCGAGGCGGATCTCGCGCGCGGTGGCGTCGATGTCGGCCGGTGACAGCCGCCCCTTACCGCGCAGATCCTGCAGTGCACCGGTAAGCCGGTCGGACAGGGATTCGAACACCGATCGCGCTCCTGATCTGAAAGGGACGTGTATTGCCCTCCCAGGGTAATGGGTGTTATTCCCGGTGGCGCACGTGCGGGGGCGCGGTGCGGCGCAATTCGTGATTCTCGATGTTCACCAGGTACACCGCTTCGCGTCCGGTGAGGCCCAGTTCCCGCGAGAGGGCCTCGATCCGATCCCATTCGGAGTCGGGACTGTCGAGGTGATGGGCGGTGGTCGAGGCGATGGTCATCGCGGCGAGCGCCTGGGCGCCGGTGAGGGTGCGGCCCGGGAGCCAGGAAACCACCCACAGGTCACCGCCGACGCACCGCGCGATGTGCGCGGTCGCGTCGCTGGTCATCATCGATGCGGAAACGACTTCGATAGCCACGGATCTGCTCTCCCCTCGATCGAGTGACAGCCAGACCTCAGGAATGCTATAGGTCCCATCTCGACTTATCGGGCAGCGCGCGGCTTTCGCGGGCAACCTGATAGCAATCGGTGAGTAAACCGTGTCCTGACAGTGTCAGGCGCCGCCGTCGGCCGGCTCCGGCGGCGGTGGCGGGGCGGGGTGCGGAACCACGTCGAGAACGGCCTGCTCGATGCCGGCTCGTAGCTGCGGGCTGTCGCTGTCACCGAGGTCCAGGCAGAACGCGTCGACGACGGCCGAACCCATCGTGACCGCCTTGGCCCAGCGCACATCGGCGCCCACTGCGGCGAAGGCACCGGCCAGCCGCGACAGCAGGCCGACCCGGTCCTCGGCGCGCAACTCCAGGATCACCTGTCCCGGTGTGCTGGTCGCCGACCAGAGCACCCGCGGCTCGGCCAGCGCATAGCGGCCCGGTCCGGCGCCGACGGCCTCGGCCTCGCGCTCGGCCAGCGCCTCGGGCAGCTTCAGCGTGCCGTTGATGGCCTTGATCAGTTCCTGGCGCAGCAGACCCGCGTCGGGCGGGTTGCCGAATTTCGGGGTCACCACGAAGGTGTTGACCGCCGACTCGCCCGCCGCGCCCAGCGAGGCCGACAGCACGCGCAGCGAGTGCAGCGCGAGCACGCCCGCCGCGTCGGAGAGCAGGCCGGGCTCGTCGGGCGCGATCACCGTGACGAGGTAGGTGTGTTTGCCCTCGCCCGGCGCCAGGGTGACGTGCACGCCGCCGGCCCGCGCCCGCTCCAGCAGCTGGGCATCGATCGGCTCCGGTTGCGGCAGCGGCTCCCCCGCCATCGCCAGCTTGCAGCGGCGGACCAGCTCGCCGATCAGCGAGGCCTTCCAATCACCCCACACCCCGGGACCGGTCGCCATCGAATCGGCTTCGGCGAGCGCGTGCAGCAGCTCCAGCAGCCCGATGTCGCCGTCGAGCGCGTCGGCCACGCGCTGCACGGTGGCCGGGTCGTCGAGGTCACGGCGGGTCGCGGTGTCGGGCAGCAGCAGGTGGTAGCGCACGATCGCGCTGAGGGTACCCACATCCGAGGGCCACAGGCCGAGCCTGCGGCCGATGTGGACGGCGAGCTCGGCGCCGACGACGCTGTGGTCGCCCGCGCGGCCCTTGCCGATGTCGTGCAGCAGGGCGCCGAGGATGAGCAGGTCGGGCCGGGCGACACGGGTGCTCAGCCCACCCGCGTACGCGACGGTCTCCATCAGGTGCCGGTCCACCGTCCAGGTGTGCAGGACATCGCGCGGGGGCAGGTCACGGACCGCGCCCCACTCCGGAAAGAGCCTGCCCCACAAGCCCGTCCGGTCCAGCGCCTCGACCGCGTCGATGCCGGCGCGGCCCGAGCCGAGCAGCACGAGCAGGTCGTTGAGCGCGTCCTTGGGCCACGGCTCGCGCAGCTCGGGCGCGTCCTCGGAGAGCCGGTTGAGCGTGGTCGCCGACATCGGCAGACCGGTGCGCGCCGAGGCCGCGGCCACCCGCAGGATCAGGCCGGGATCGCGCTGCGGCCGTGCGTCCCTGGCCAGCACCACCTCGCCGGCGTGCTCGACCACCCCCTCATCGAGTGGTCGGCGCACCGGCATCCGGCGCAGCCTGGCCAGGCCGCGCCGCGGCAGCGCGTTGGCCGCGGTGCGCAGGCCGACGTCGCAGGAGTAGCTCACGGTGCGGGCGGAGTCACTGAGCGTGCGGGCCAGATCGAAACGGTCGCCGATGCGCAGGGCGGCGCCGATCTCGTCGGCGTCCTGGGCGCGCAGCTGATCGCGGGCCCGGCCCGCGACCCGGTGCAGTTCGGTGCGCACGTCGAGCAGCTTGCGGTGTGCCTGCTGCAGGCCGCCGCCGGGGACCTCGGGGCCCAGGCCGGGCATGGCGTCGGTGAGCTGGGCGATGGCCAGGGCGTCGAGCAGCTGGATATCGCGCAGGCCACCGCGGCCGTTCTTCAGGTCGGGTTCGGCGCGATGGGCGATCTCGCCGCTGCGCTGCCAGCGCGCGGTGGTCTGCGCGATCAGCTCGTCGAAGCGGGAGCGGATGCCGGTGCGCCATTCCCGGCGCACCCCGCCGATGAGCAGATTGCTGAGATCCTCGTCGCCGACGATGTGGCGGGCCTCGAGCAGGCCGAGCCCGGCGATCAGGTCGTCGGCGGCCACCCGCAGCGCCTGTGGCACCGTGCGCACGCTGTGGTCGAGCTTGATGTGGGCGTCCCAGAGCGGGTACCAGAGCTGATCGGCCACCTCGGCCACCACGGCCGGGTCGACGTCGTCGTGCAGCAGCACCAGATCCAGATCGGAGTAGGGCAGCATCTCCCGCCTGCCGAGGCCGCCGACCGCGACCAGGGCCAGTCCGCTGTCGGCGGTGATGCCCAGTTCGTTGCCCTTGCCGGTGAGCCAGAGCTCGAACAGGTCGACCAGTGCCGACCGCAACGATTCCGGGTCGAGGCGCGGATTGCGCGTTCCGGCGCCCTCGAGCAGCGCCGCCCTGGCCTTGACCAGGTCCGCCGCGCCGTTGTGCTGAATACCGCCGTTCTGTCGTGCCACAGCCCCACCGCCATTCATGCGCGCGGCCCCGCCCCGACCGGAGAACCGGTGGGAGCGGGGCCGCCGCTCGATCGTTTACTGGTGCTTCGCTACCGAATTACAGTGCGTCGCTTCCGCGTTCGCCGGTGCGGACGCGGATGATGGTGTCCACCGGGGTCACCCACACCTTGCCGTCACCGATCTTGCCGGTGCGCGAGGCCTCGACGATCACCTCGACGACCTTCTCCACCGACGCATCGTCGACGACGACCTCGACGCGAACCTTCGGGACGAAGTCCACCGAGTACTCCGCACCGCGGTAGACCTCGGTGTGGCCCTTCTGCCTGCCGTACCCCTGGACTTCGCTGACGGTCATGCCGAGCACGCCTGCTTGTTCCAGCCCGGTCTTCACATCCTCGAGCGTGAACGGTTTGACGATTGCCGTAACCAGTTTCATGTTCGTCATGCCTCCTTGACGAGCGAGCGTGCCGTGCCACCCACAGCAGCGAAATCGTAAGCGGTTTCCGCGTGCTCAGCCTCGTCCAGACCCGCCGACTCGGACTCATCGCTCGCGCGCAGGCCGATGGTGAACTTGATCGCGTAGGCGATCACGGCCGTCGCGACGAGCGAGTAGGCGAGGACGGCGAACGCCCCGACAGCCTGCAGCTTCAACTGCTCGACTCCACCACCGTAGAACAGACCGTCGACACCCGCGGGAGCTTCGGCCGTGGCGACCAGGCCGACCAGCAGGGTACCGATCAGACCACCGACGAGGTGCACACCGACGACGTCGAGCGAGTCGTCGAAGCCGAAGCGGAACTTCAGGCCGACGGCCAGGGCGCAGACCGCGCCGGAGACGATACCGACGACCAGCGCGCCGACCACGTTCACCGACGAACACGCCGGGGTGATGGCGACCAGACCGGCCACGATGCCCGATGCGGCGCCGAGGGAGGTCGGGTGACCGTCGCGGATCTTCTCCACGATCAGCCAGGCGATCATCGCGGCCGCGGTGGCGATGGTGGTGGTGAGGAAGGTGGCGCCGGCGATGCCGTTGGCACCCAGGGCCGAACCGGCGTTGAAGCCGTACCAGCCGAACCACAGCAGACCGGCGCCGAGCATCACGAACGGCAGGTTGTGCGGGCGGAACGGCGTCTTCGGCCAGCCCTTGCGCTTGCCGAGGATCAGGCACAGGACCAGACCGGCCGCACCGGCGTTGATGTGCACGGCGGTACCGCCGGCGAAGTCGATCGCCTTGAGGTTGTTGGCGATCCAGCCGCCGTTCTCACCGGTGTAACCGCTGAAGGCGAAGACCCAGTGCGCGACGGGGAAGTAGACGACCGTGGCCCAGATTCCGGCAAATACGAGCCACGAGCCGAACTTGAGGCGGTCGGCGACCGCGCCCGAGATGAGTGCGACGGTGATGATCGCGAACATGAGCTGGAACGCCACGAACACCGAGAGCGGGATCGTGCCGAACAGCGGGATCGCGGCGGGGGCCGCGGGGTCGGTGGTGGCGAGGTAGTCGCCGCCGAAGACGCCCTTCAGACCGAAGTACTGCAGGGGGTCACCGACCAGCTTGCCCTTGTCCTCGCCGAAGGCCATCGAGAAGCCGTAGAGACACCACAGCACGGTCACCAGACCCATAGCCGAGATGCTCATCATGATCATGTTCAGGACGTTCTTGCCACGGACCATACCGCCGTAGAAGAAGGCCAGGCCCGGCGTCATCAACAGCACGAGCGCGGCCGAAGCCAGCATCCATGCGGTGTCACCGGCACTGGGCTCGCCGATTACGGGAAATGCCACCTTGTATTCCTCCTCATCTCGGGCCCCGCCGAAGACGGCGAAAGGACCTGTACAGAAGGGTCGCCACTCGGTGTTTCATCCGTTGAGCTGTGGTGTTTCACCTGCGTGAACGGATGGCGCGGTTGTGTTGCTTCCAGGTTTCGTGGGGTTGGTCACCGGCAGGGAGCTCACGGTGAGCACGGTGCGGCTGTGCGATTCGCCACCGGTTCGCCGCGCCCGTCACCGGCCCTGTTCGCCCTGGATACAGCGCTGCCCGCCCGGTCGCGCGACCGGGCGGGCAGCGGGACGAACGCGGCGGAACTACGAGGTACCGCCGAGCAGCGCGTCGACGAAGGCGCCGGGCTCGAACGGCGCCAGATCGTCGGCCCCCTCGCCCAGCCCGACCAGCTTCACCGGCACGCCCAGCTCGTGCTGCACCTGGAAGACGATGCCGCCCTTGGCGGTGCCGTCCAGCTTGGTGAGCACCACGCCGGTGATATCGACGACGTCGGCGAAGACCCGCGCCTGCATGAGCCCGTTCTGGCCGACGGTCGAGTCGAGGACCAGCAGCACCTCGTCGACCTCGGCCTTCTTCTCCACCACGCGCTTGACCTTGCCCAGCTCGTCCATCAGGCCGGTCTTGGTGTGCAGGCGGCCCGCGGTGTCGATCAGCACCGCGTCGACGCCACGGTCGATGCCCGCGGTGACCGCGTCGAAGGCGACGGCGGCCGGGTCGGCGGCCTCCTTGCCGCGCACGGTCTCGGCGCCGACCCGTTCACCCCAGGTCTGCAGCTGATCGGCGGCGGCGGCGCGGAAGGTGTCGGCGGCGCCGAGCAGCACCCGGCGGCCGTCGGCGACGAGCACGCGGGCCAGCTTGCCGGTGGTGGTGGTCTTGCCGGTGCCGTTGACGCCGACGACCAGCAGGATCGCCGGGTGATCGGCGTGCGGCAGGGCGTGGATGGACCGATCCAGTTCGGGGCGCAGTGCCTCGATCAGCACGTCGCGCAGGGTGGCGCGGGCCTGCTCGGGGGTGCGCACGCTGCGGGTGGCCATCTCGGCGCGCAGCCGCTCGACGATCTTGGCGGTGCTCGCGGTGCCGATATCGGCCAGCACCAGGGTGTCCTCGACCTCCTCCCACGAATCCTCGTCGAGGTCGCCGCCGCCGAGCAGGCCGAGCAGACTCTTGCCGACCGCGTTCTGGGAGCGCGACAGGCGCCCGCGCAGGCGCTCGAGGCGGCCCGCGGTGGGGTCGATCTCCTCGATCGCGGTGGCGACGTCATCGGCCGGAGCCGTCGGTGCGGTGGCGGCGGGGGCGGCCTCGGCCGGCGCCGGGGTGGTCTCGGCGGGCGCGGTCTCGGTCGGGGCCGGGGTGGTCGGGGCTGTATCGGCGGGGGCAGTCTCGGTCGGCGCCGGCGCGGTCGGGGCGGTGTCGGCGGGCGCGGTGCCGGTCGGCGCGGTCTCGGTCGGCGCGGCCTCGGCGGGCGCGGTGTCGGCGGGCGCGGTGTCGGCGGAGGCCTGGGTGGTGTCGAGGCTGCTCAGGTCGTCGGGGACCACCACCGACTCGGCGGTCTGCACGTCGGCGTCGGGCAGCGGCACATCGGTGATGCCACGGCGCGGAGCGTCGCGGGGGACGGCGGCGTCGTCGCCGATGTGCGGCTGGCCCTCGTCGTCGGTGCGCTCACCGGCCGGTTCGGGCCGTGGCAGCGTCGTCGCCGTGCCGCCCTGGCTGAAATTGAACCCGCCTGCGGCGGTATAGCCGCCGGAGCGGTCGGTCAGCTCCTTGTCGGGCTCGGGTGGGGCCAAGGAGATCTGGCGCCGCTTGTACAGGACGAAACCCGCGACGAGCGCCACCAACAGCACGGCGGCGATCGCGGCGATCAGGATCCACGCTTGCGAACTCACCCGGCCGAGTCTATTCGGGCAGCACGTCGGGCCACGTCGGCGGCGTCGGCGCGGCGGGTCGAGGCCCGCTTTTCCGGCCGGTCGGCACGCCGCGGAAACACTACAGATTCGTTGTCCTGCGGAACTTCTGGCGCTCTCCCCATAGGATCGGCGACGTGACCGATCGAAACGTGCTTGGGGGGCCGCTGGAAGAGTGCGGCACCGATCCTCTCACGGGCTTCTACCGGGACGGGTGCTGCAGCACCGGTCCGGAGGATCTCGGCAGCCACACCGTGTGCACCGTCGCGACAGCGGAATTCTTGGAGCATCAGGCCTCTATCGGCAACGATTTGAGCACGCCGCGCCCGGAGAACAACTTCCCCGGCCTGCAGCCGGGCGACCGCTGGTGCGTGGTAGCCGTGCGATGGCTGCACGCCCACGAGGACGGTGTCGCCGCGCCGGTGGTGCTGGCCGCCACCCACGAGAACGCGCTGGAAGTGATCTCCATGGACATCCTGCGCAAATACGCCGTCGATGTCCCAGACGACGTAAGCGACCTCCTCTGACTCAGCCGGCGGGCACCCCGACCGATTCCGGCTCGGCTGGGGTTGCGGTGTCGGCGCGGTTCAGCCGTTGGGAGATCACCTGGGTGATGCCGTCGCCGCGCATGCTCACGCCGTAGAGGGCGTCGGCGATCTCCATGGTGGGCTTCTGGTGGGTGATCACGATCAGCTGGCTCTTCTCCCGCAACTGCTCGAACAGGCCGATCAGCCGGCGCAGGTTGGTGTCGTCGAGCGCCGCCTCGACCTCGTCCATCACATAGAACGGGGACGGGCGGGCCCGGAAGATGGCGACCAGCAGCGCCACCGCGGTCAGTGACTTCTCGCCGCCGGAGAGCAGCGAGAGCCGCTTGACCTTCTTGCCCGGCGGCCGCGCCTCCACCTCGATACCGGTGGTGAGCATGTCGGACGGGTCGGTGAGCACCAGCCTGCCCTCACCGCCGGGGAACAGTTTCGCGAAGACGCCGACGAACTCGCGTTCCACATCGGCGTAGGCCTCGGTGAACACCTGCAGGATGCGCGCGTCCACCTCGGCGACCACATCGAGGAGATCCTTGCGGGCGTTCTTGACGTCCTCGAGCTGGGTGGCCAGGAAGTTGTAGCGTTCCTCGAGCGCCGCGAACTCTTCCAGCGCAAGGGGATTCACCTTGCCGAGGGTGGTGAGATCCTTCTCGGCGCGCTTGGCGCGGCGCTCCTGGGTGGCCCGGTCGTACGGCATCGGCTGCGGCGCGCTGACCTGTTCACCGCGCTCTTTGGCGTCCTCGTACTCCTGCAGTTCCAATGCCGAGGGCGGCAGCGCGACATCCGGACCATATTCGGCGACGAGGTCGGCCAGGGCGATGCCGAACTGCTCGGCGATGGTGGTCTCCAGCTGCTCGATCCGCAGGGCCGCTTGGGCTTTGGCGACCTCGTCGCGGTGCACGGCGTCGGTGAGCTGGGCCAGCTGGGTGGTCAGCACCCTGGCGCGTTCCTTCACCTGTTCGAGCGCGGCGGCGCATTCGCCCCGGCGGCGGACCAGTTCGTCGCGGCGCGCGGCCGCGGCGGCGACGACCTGTTCGAGTTCGTGCGCGATCTTGGCGCCGGAGTCGGCGACCGCGGCCGCCACCGCGGCGGCCCGGCGGCGCGCGGCCTGGGCGCGTTCGGCGCGGGCGCGGGTCTCACGTTCGGCGCGGGCGGCCCGGCGCAGCGAATCCGCTTTGCCGCGCACCGATTCCGCGCGTTCCTCGGCGGTACGCACCGTCAGCCTGGCTTCGACCTCCATGGTGCGGGCCTCGGCCAGCGCGGCCGCGGCCTCCTCCCGGGCGCGGCCGGCGGTCTCGGTGCTCGCGGCGCCGTAGCTGTCGTCGCTGCCGTCGTGTTCGATCTCGGCGTGCCGCAGCCGGTCCTCCAGCTCGGCGAGCGAGGCCAGGGACTTCTCCCGGGCGGCCTCGGCCTCGGCGCGCTGACCGGCGAGCCGTTCGCCCTCGGTCTGGGCCGCGCGCGCCGTCTGGCCGACGCGGGCGAGACGGTCGTAGATCGCCAGCAGTGCCTGGTCGGATTCGTGCAGCGCCATCAGCGCGTGGTCGGCGGCGTCCTTGCGGTCGGTCTGCTCGGCCAGCGCACCGGCCAGCGCCGCTTCCAGCTCTTCGGCCCGGCGCTGCGCGGCCACCAGTTCCGCGGTGGCGGCATCGATGTCGGCCTGCACCTCGAGCTGGCTCGGCATCCGCTCCGAGCCGCCCACGATCCAGCCGGAACCGGCCAGATCGCCGTCGCGGGTGACCACCCGCAGTTCCGGACGCAGCGCGACGAGTTCGGTGGCGGCGGCCAGATCCTCGACCACCGCCACCCCGGCGGTGAGCGCCGCCAGCGCGGGACGCACCTGGTCGGCGCCGTCGAGCACCTCGGCCAGCCAGGTCGCCCCGGCGGGCAGCGCGGTGGGCGCGGCGGGCACCGTGCCAGTGGTCTCGAAGACGAAGGCCACCCGGCCACCGTCACCGGAGCGCAGTTCCCGCACGGCCGCGTCGGCGGCGGTGGCGGACTCGGCGGTGACGGCGTCGGCGAGCGGGCCGAGCAGCGCGGCGACCGCGGCCTCGAAACCGGCGCGCACCCGCAGCTCCCCGGACAGCCGGCCGCCGAGCCCGGTGACGCCGTGTTCGAGCAGCCAGGCCGCGCCGTCCTTGCGGGCCAGGTTCATGCCGAGCGCCTCGATGCGCGCGCCGAGGCGGGCGACCAGTTTGCTCGCCTCCCGGTCCTGTTCGCGCAGTTCACGCACCCGTTCGTCGGCCAGGTCCAGAGCGGCGACCGCGTGCTCGTGCTGGGCGTCGAGGCCCTTCTCCCCCGCGTCGAGGTCACCGAGCTCGTCCTGCACGGCGTCGTACTCGACCTGCGCGGACTCACCTCGATGCCGGGCATCGGCGATGGCGACCGAGAGCCGCGCGATCTCGGCATCCACGGACTGGGCCCGGGTCCGCAGGGTGTCGACCTGGCCGGAAAGCCGGGCCAGGCCCTCACGCCGGTCGGCGATGGCCCGGACGGCGGCCAGATGCGCCTGCTCGGCGGCCTTGGCGGCGTGCTCCCGCTCGGCAAGTGCCTCGCGGGCGGCCTCCAGGGTCTCGGCGGCCATCTCGACGGCGTAGCGCAGCTCGGCTTCCTCGGCCTCGATCCGGTCGGCCTCGGCCTCGAGCTGCTCGGGATCACGGCCGGTGCCCACCGGAGTCTCGGTATCGAGGTGGCGGGCACGGTCACCGGCGATCCGGATGGTGGCATTGACCCGCTCGGCCAGCGCCGAGAGCTGGAACCAGGTCTGCGCGGCGGCGTCGGCGCTGGGACTCAGCTTGGCCAGCTGGAACTCCTGCTGGGCCAGCGCGGCATTGGCGGCGTCGAGCTCGGACTGCACGGTGATCTGCTGCTCGCGCGCGTATGCCTCCTTGCTGAGCTGGGACTCCAGCTCACCGCGGCGGGTCACCAGGTCGTCGGCGGCCAGCCGCAACCGGGCATCACGCAGATCGGCCTGCACGGTCTGCGCGCGCCGCGCCACCTCGGCCTGCCTGCCCAGCGGCTTGAGCTGGCGGCGCAGTTCGGTGGTGAGATCGGTGAGCCGGGCGAGATTGGCCTGCATCGCGTCGAGCTTGCGGACCGCCTTCTCCTTGCGCCGACGGTGCTTGAGCACACCAGCGGCCTCTTCGACGAAGGCGCGACGATCCTCCGGACGCGACTCCAGGATCGCCGAGAGCTGCCCCTGACCGACGATGACGTGCATCTCGCGCCCGATACCGGAATCGGAGAGCAGTTCCTGCACATCCATCAACCGGCAGCTGCTGCCGTTGATCTCGTACTCGCCCGCACCGTCACGGAACATGCGCCGGGTGATCGACACCTCGGCGTAGTCGATCGGCAGCGCGCCGTCGGAATTGTCGATGGTCAACGTCACCTCGGCGCGCCCGAGCGGGGCCCGCCCGCTGGTCCCGGCGAAGATGACGTCCTGCATCTTGCCGCCCCGCAATGCCTTCGCGCCCTGTTCACCCATCACCCAGGTGAGCGCGTCGACGACATTGGACTTGCCGGACCCGTTCGGGCCGACGACGCAGGTGATGCCCGGTTCGAACCGCAGGGTGGTCGCGGAGGCGAAGGACTTGAAACCCTTCAACGTCAGGCTCTTCAGGTGCAAGCTGTGCCCCTCTCCGCGAATCTGGCCGGACCTGGGCGCGGGCAGGACAGAACACGCGGTCGGCGGTGGTCGGGTCGGGCCGGGTTAGCCGGCCGATGACCCGTGTGCTCGCGTGAGCCTAACCGAAGACGGTGACACCACCGTCCCGCCTGGCTGCGATTCGGCCCGGGTCAGTGCGGATCGCGCGGACCGAGGTGTTTGCCGTGCGGGTCGAGGTGGTTCATGTGCTTCTGCATCTGGCGTAGGTGGGTCTGGGTGCCGGGGGTGGCTTCCCAGCCGGTGATGACGCGGAAGAGCAGGACCGCGCCCCAGGGGCCGATCACCCACATGGGCCAGAAATAGGTGAGTTCGCCTGCGGTCAGGCTGATCAGGCCCCAGATGACGACCACGATGACGCTGACACCGGCCCAGCTGCCTGCCTCGATGCGCTGCCAGACCGGGATCCGCTTGCCGGGCTTGCGGGCCGGGGTGGCGGGGTCCTGCTGCGGCTTCAGCGGCGGCAGGTCGGACAGGACGACGGCGAGCTGATCGCGGGTGGTCGTCTCGTACACCTTGGCGACGCGCTGGTCGTATTCGGCGAGGTCGAGCCTGCCGTCGGCCAGATGCGTGCCCAGCTGGGCGACGATCGCGTTGCGTTCGGCGTCGGACGCGCGTGTACCCGGGGTGATATCCATGCCGACGTCCTCTCGGTCACCATCACAGTGGACTACTGAATTCCAGCGTCCACCCTCCACTGTGCGATGTCAACTCTCGCAGTGGTCAGAGAATCGCGAACGCCACCACGAGACCGAGCGCGAAGTGCGCGGCGGCCACCACGAGCACCTCGGGGGTGTAGGTGTCCGCGTGCAGCGTGCGGCCGATGTCGATGCCGGTGACCTTCTCGATGACGCGCACCGACACCACCTGGGCGATGATGCCGACCAGGCCGTACACGATCGCCGCGATCAGCCCCTCCGACAGCTTGTTCACCCCGCCGGTGGCCAGCACCGCGAACACGACGATGAACGCCATGCTGATCATGCCCGCGGCCGAGACGATCAGTGCGTTGGGCTTGCCCGCGACCACCAGATCACGCAGCTTGCCCGGGGTGGTCAGGTCGATGGCGAAGAAGCCGATCAGCATCAGCGCCAGGCCGATCAGGCAGTACAGGATGATGGCGCCGACGCCTTCACCGAGTGCACTCCAATAGCCCGATTCGAGGGCGAGGGCGGTCATCGTGGTCCTTTCGAAAAAGTGGTGGGTGGTCAGTCGACGATGCGGTGCGGCACGAAGGCCGCGCCGTCATCGGTGATCAGGCCCGCGGTCTCGCGGATGCCGAGCCCGGCGGCGGTGTCGCCGACGACCCAGGCGCCCAGCACCGGGCGCATGCCGTCGAATTCCGGGAGCGGGTCGAGCAGCTGGTAGACGAAGCCCTCGTGGCCGTACACGCCACCGGTGGCGGTCTCCATGCCCGCGCCGACGATGGTCATGTTCGCGCCCTCACGCCCGAGCTTGGGTTTGCGGATGTACTCGGTGAGTTCGTGCGGGTCGTCGAGGTAGGCGGGCAGCAGATTGGGGTGGCCGGGGTACATCTCCCACAGGATCGCCAGGATCGCCTTGTTGCTCAGCAGCGTCGTCCACAGCGGTTCCACCCAGGCGGTGGCCGGCAGGCTCGCCACCACGCGCTTGCCGAAATCGTCGTCGAGGATCCACTCCCAGGGATACAGCTTGAAAACCGCCTCGATCGGCGCCTCGGCGAGATCGACGAACCGGTCGAGCTCGATGTCGAAACCGACCTCCTCGATCGGCAGCGCGACGGTGTCGAAGCCGGCCTCGGCCGCGGTCTCCTGCATGTACGCGGTGGTGACATTGTCCTCACCGGTCGCGTCCGCGCCCGACCAGGTGAAGTGCAGTTCGGTGCCGGGCAGCACGCCGCGCAGCTCGGTCCAGCGTTCCACCAGCTTCTCGTGCAGCGAATTCCATTGGTCGCCCCCGGGATACACCTGCTGGAGCCAATGCCACTGGATGATCGCGGCCTCGAGCAGCGAGGTGGGGGTGTCGGCGTTGTACTCGAGCAGCTTGGCCGGGCGGCGCGCGTCGTAGCGCAGATCGAAGCGACCGTAGACGTACGGGTCGCTGCGCCGCCAGGATTCGGTGATCGGGCCCCAACTCCATTCCGGCAGACCGAAATCGGCGAAGCGTTCGGTGAGCACCACGTGCTCGGCCGCGTGCAGGCACATCGACTGCAGCAGTTCCACATCGGCTTCCAGCGCGAGGATCTCGTCCATCGAGAACTCGTAGTGCACCGATTCGTCCCAGTACGGACGCGGCTGGCCACTGGCATCCCGCCCGGGTACGCCGTAGACCAGGCCCTGGCTCTCGATGATCTGCTGCCAGCCGGGGCGCGGCGTATTCGTCGCGCGCCGCATCAGGATCCGCTCCCGCCGGTGGACTTGCTGCCCAGGCCGCCGCGCTGGATGGTGGTGCCGGACTTGGTCTTGATCTCGGCGTTGCGGGGCTTCACCGAACTGCCGCCGCTGGGCGGTTTGCCGATGGTGGAGCTGCCGCCGTAGTGGTAGCGGTACTGCGGCCAGCCCAGCAGGATCAGGCTGCCGCCGCCACCGTGGCTGGTGTCGCCGCGGAAGTTGGTTTTGCCGTCGCCGCAGTACTCGTCGGCCACGACGACCTCGTTGCCGTTCTCATCGATCTGCACGCACGACGCGGTGACCTGTTCGGGTGCGGCGATCGCCCGGTAGGCCAGATACCCACCGCCGACGAGCGCGGCGACACCGACGACGGCGACACCGCCCATCATCACGCGTTTCCTGGTGCGCCGCTTGGCGTCCTCGGCCTCGGCGGCGGCGCGCTGGGCCTGTTCGGCCTGCTTGCGCGCCTTGTCCCTGGCCCGCGCCTCGGCCACGGTCGGCGGACGCGGCTGCGTGCTGCCCGGTTCCTGGCGTTCCATCCGGCCCTGGCGCGGCGGCTCGGCGGCGGGCGGTTCGGGCGGCTGCTGCGGCATCGGCGGCCAGCCTGCGCCGGGATCCGGTGGCGTCCACGGCGACTGCCCGGTCCCGCCGTCGTCGGGTTGTCCCGGCTGATCGGGCGGACCAGGGTTCTGTGTGCTCACCGCTGCCGCCCCCTAGCCCCCGAAGTCACCACTAGCGCTCCTCGAATCCGGTCATGTCGCCCCGCGCGGGCTCCCAGCTTTCCACAACCAGGTCGACCCGGCCAGGCGGTGGGGTGCCCGCGCGATCGGCCACTGCGCCGGACCGTAGCAGCTCCAGGAGTTTCTCGCCCGCCGTTCGGCTGCCTTCGGCGACGATGTGCACCCGCCCGTCGCGATGGTTGCGGGCATAGCCGACCAGGCCGAGTTCCAGTGCGCGCGAACGCGTCCACCACCGGAAACCGACACCCTGAATGTAGCCGTGTACCCAGGCGCTGAGCCGAACCGGCGCGTCGCTCATGCGTCGATCTGGAAGTTCAGGCTCACCTTGGTGCCCGCCTTCAGCGTGCGGCCCACAGTGCACACCTTGTCGACGGCGCGCTGCACGGTGACCAGCAGGCGCTCGCGGGCGGCCTCGTCGAGCTCGGACAGGTCCAGCTCCATGATCTCGTCGAGCTGCGGGTACACCTCGTTCTCGCGATCGGCGTCGCCGGAGACGCGGACGGTCGCGTCGAAGTCGTCGCCGAGGCGGCGCGACAGCGGCAGATCCGAGCTCAGTCCGGTGCAGGCGGCCAGTGCGATCTTCATCAGCTCACCGGGGGTGAAGGCACCTTCGACGCCCTGCGAGGCGATCAGCACCTCGGCGCCGCGCGAGCTGCGCCCGGTGTAGGCCCGGGTTCCGGTGCGCTCGACCCAGAGTTCGGTCGGTGCGGTGGTCACGTTCTGCTCAGCCATGTCCTTGATCCTGGCATGACCGCCTCCCCGCGATTCATGCCGCCCGCTATCAATCGCTACCGATCCGCCCCGGTCCTGCGTTTCTCATCGCTCGAGTTCTGGGCGTACCCGACGAGTTACCCATGTGCTGACGAAATCAGCGGCCGGCTTTCATTCCTGGAAGCGGTACCCCATGCCCGCTTCGGTCAGCAGGTGGCGGGGGTGGGCCGGGTCGTCTTCGAGTTTGCGGCGCAACTGCGCGAGATAGACACGCAGGTAATGGGTTTCGGTGACGTAGGACGGGCCCCATACCTCTTGCAGGAGTTCCTTGCGGCCGACCAGCTTGCCGCGGTGGCGCACCAGCATCTCGAGCATGCCCCATTCGGTCGGGGTCAGGTGCACCGGTGCGCCGTTCTTGGTGACCTTCTTGGCCACCAGATCGACGGTGAACGACGCCGTCTCCACCACCGGATCCACCGCCTCCACCGCCGCGGCGCCACGCCGGACTGCCGCACGCAGCCGGGCCAGCAGTTCGTCCATGCCGAACGGCTTGGTGACGTAGTCGTCGGCGCCCGCATCCAGCGCCTCGACCTTGTCGGCGGAATCGGTGCGCGCCGACAGCACCAGCACCGGCGCCGTGGTCCAGCCGCGCAACCCCGCGAGCACCTCGATCCCGTCCATATCGGGCAGCCCGAGGTCGAGGATGATCACATCGGGGTGTTTCTCGGCGGCGGCGCGCAGGGCGGCCGCGCCGTTGCCTGCGGTGATCACCTCGTAGCCGCGCACCGACAGATTGATCCGCAGCGCGCGCACGATCTGCGGTTCGTCATCCACCACCAGCACTGTTCCGCCTCTCCGCGATTTCTGGCCAGGCTCGGGTGCGGGGTCCGTCGGGCGGGCGGCCGGCGGTCCTGGAGGTGGGGTGCGGTCGCCCGTACCCGGCGAGTTACCCATGTGCTCACTTTCCTCGGTGGTCTGGTGGAGGTGCCGGTGTCCCCGAGGGTAGGTCGACGAGCATCGTCAGGCCGCCGCCCGGCGTCGGTTCGGCATGCACCGTTCCGCCCATCGCCTCGACGAAGCCGCGCACCACCGACAAACCGAGGCCTACGCCGGTGGTGTTGTCGTGGTCGCCGAGGCGCTGGAAGGGTTCGAACAGCTGCTCCTCGGTGCCGGCGGGGACGCCGGGGCCGAGGTCGACGACCGCGATCGACACCCGATCGCGGTCCCGTTCGGCGGTGACCCGCACCGGCGTCTCGCGACCGCCGTGGCGCAGGGCGTTGTCGATCAGATTGGCCAGTACCCGCTCGAGCAGGCCACCGTCGGCGCGCACCGACACCTCACCGACCTGCACCTGCACCCGGTCCATCGCCGCGCGCCGCAGCCCACGGGCGCCCATCCCGACGCTGACCAGCGCGCGATGCACCGTCTCGTCCAGATAGGCCCGGCGCAGCTGGGGCGTGACCACGCCGACGGCCAGACGGGAGGAGTCGAGCAGGTTGCCGACCAGCGCGGTCAGCTGGTCGACGGACTCCTCGATCGCCTCCAGCAGTTCGCCGGTGTCCTCGGCGGAGAACTCGATGTCGTCGCTGCGCAGGCTCGACACCGCCGCCTTCGCACCGGCCAGCGGAGTCCGCAGATCATGGCTGACCGCCGAGAGCAGTGCCCGGCGCAACCGGTCGGCTTCGAGCAGCGCCGCCGCCGCGCTCGCCTCCTCGGCCAGCGCCGCCTGGCGGACCAGCCCCACCGCCTGATTGGCGACCGCGTTGAGCACCGGGCGGTCGGCGGCGTCGATCGAGCGGCCGGCCAGCAGCAGCTGACTGCGCGCGTCGCCTGCCTCGATCACGGTCCCCGCGTCCGAGGTCCGGTGCGGCGGCTCGGCGCCCACCGCGGCGACCACCTGATCACCGCTGCGCAGACTCACCGCGCGCTGGCCGTAGACCTCACGCACCTGCTCGAGCAGGTTCGGCAGGTCGGCGCCGTGCAGTACCGAGCCGGCGAACATGGTCAGCAGTTCGGCCTCGCGCGAGGCCTTGCGCGCCTGCCTGGTCCGTTTCGCCGCCACGTCGACCAGCGCCGCGACCGCCACCGCCACGATCAGCAACACCACCACGGTGACGAAGTTGTCCGGCTCGGCGATGGTGAAACTGAAGCGTGGATCGGTGAAATACCAGTTCAGCAGCAGTCCCGACAGCAATGCCGACAGCCCGGCCGGCACCACGCCGCCGAACAGCGCCACCGCGACGACACCGACGAAGAACATGGCGCTGAGCCCGCCCAGTTGCAGCCAGCGGTCGAGCAGCAGCCCGCAGGCCAGGCTCACCAGCACCGGCACGACCACCGCGGCCAGCCAGGCCAGGATCGGCCGGCGCGGGCGCAGCCAGTGCGCGCGCACCCCGCGATTGGCTTCCTCGTGGGTCACCATGTGCACGTCGATCTTGCCCGAGCGCTGCACCACGGTGGCGCCGATGCCCTCGTCGAGGATCCGCGCCCAGCGCGAGCGCCGCGAGGTGCCGAGCACCAGCTGGGTGGCGTTGACCTCGCGCGCGAAATCGAGCAGGGCGGTGGGCACGTCGTCGCCGGTGACGGTGTGCAGTGAGGCGTCCAGACCGGCAGCCAGCGCGCGCAGGGTGGCCATCCGCTCGGTGGACACTCCGGCCAGCCCGTCGCCGCGCACCACGTGCACCACGACCAGATCGGCGCTGGACTTGGAGGCGATCCGCCCGGCCCGGCGCACCACCGTCTCCGATTCGCGCCCACCGGTCACCGCGACGACCACGCGTTCGCGCGCCTCCCACAGCTCGGTGATCTTGTGTTCGGCACGGTATTTCGCCAGCGCGGCGTCGACCTGGTCGGCCAGCCACAGCAGCGCCAGTTCGCGCAGCGCGGTCAGGTTGCCGGGGCGGAAGTAGTTGCGCAGCGCGGCGTCGACCTTGTCGGCTGCGTAGACGTTGCCGTGGGAGAGCCTGCGCCGCAATGCTTCCGGCGTGAGGTCGACCAGTTCCACCTGATCGGCGGCACGGACCACCGCGTCCGGCACGGTCTCGCGCTGCTCGATGCCGGTGATCTGCGCGACCACGTCGTTGAGGCTCTCCAGGTGCTGCACGTTCACCGTCGAGATGACGTCGATGCCCGCGTCGAGCAGCTGCTCGACATCCTGCCAGCGCTTCTCGTGCACGCTGCCTGGCGCATTGGTGTGCGCGAGTTCGTCGACGAGCACCACCGCGGGTTTGCGGGCCAGCACCGCGTCGACATCGAGCTCGGGCAGTTCGGTACCCCGGTAGGTGATCAGCTTCGGCGCGATCCGCTCGAGGCCATCCAGCAGCTCGGCGGTCTTCTTGCGGCCGTGCGTCTCCACCACGGCCGCCACCACATCGCGACCGCGTTCGGACCGCCGGTGCGCTTCGCCGAGCATGGCGTAGGTCTTGCCCACGCCCGGCGCCGCACCGAGGTAGATGCGCAGCTGTCCGCGTTTCACTGATCCATCATCGCGGGTCGGCGCTGCGGAACCGGCGCCCGCACCGGCAACACACCGACGGTCACCATCGGCGCGTGCGAGGCATTGAGCCGATTCAGCACCCGGAGCAGCAGCAGTGATCCGACGAAACCGGCGATCACCGCAAGAGTCACCACAGACACCGCGATCTCACTTTCCCTACATCCAGTGGCGGCAGGCTCGCCGGCCGGTGCCCATTGTCGCCACGCCGCGCTGCCCTGAACTCGATCTTTACGGTGCTTTGACGGTTATCCGGCCTGCTTTGACGACATCCGCACAGCCGGACAGCGGCCCGGCGTCAACATTCCGCCAAGACCGGGCCACCCGGCGCTAAGGAGTCGTAAGGAACCAGCGCCGCGCCGCGAAACAGCGCTTCACTCGCTGTAGCGCTTCACCGCGGAGCGCAAGGAGGTCGGAAATGTCTGTCGTGGTGTTCACGGTGCTCACCGTGGCGATCTTCGCCCTGCTGGGCCTGATCCAGCGAGGGGTGGAGAAGCTGTGATCGCGAACCTCGTCGGTCTCGTACTGGCTGTTCTCGTCGCCGTGTTCATGGTCGCGGCGCTGCTCTTCCCCGAGAGGTTCTAGGTGAACACGACAACAGCGGGGATCGTCTTCGTGGCGGCCCTGGTCATCACACTGGCCTTGGTGCATGTGCCGCTCGGCGACTACATGTACCGGGTCTACAGCAGCGACAAGCACTCCCGCGCCGAGCGGCTGATCTACCGCGCCATCGGCGCGAAACCCGAGGTCGAACAGACCTGGCCGGTCTATGCCCGCAGCGTGCTGGCGTTCTCGGCGGTCGGCATCCTGTTCCTGTTCTTCTTCCAGCTGGTGCAGGGCGCGCTGCCGCTGCACCTGAACGATCCCGGCACCGAGATGACCCCGGCGCTGGCCTGGAACACCGCGGTCAGTTTCGTCACCAACACGAACTGGCAGAACTATTCCGGTGAGTCGACCCAGGGTCACCTGGTGCAGATGGCCGGGCTGGCGGTGCAGAATTTCGTCTCCGCGGCCGTCGGTATGGCGGTGGCGGTGGCGCTGGTGCGCGGGTTCGCCCGCCGTCATACCGGCGAGCTCGGCAACTTCTGGGTCGATCTGGTGCGCGGTACCCTGCGCATCCTGCTGCCGATCGCGTTCGTCTTCGCGATCATCCTGGTCGCGGGCGGTGTCATCCAGAACTTCCACCTGCACGATCAGGTCGCCCAGACTCTCGGTGGCGCCCAGCAGACCCTGACCGGCGGCCCGGTCGCCAGCCAGGAGGTCATCAAGGAACTCGGCACCAACGGTGGCGGCTTCTACAACGCCAACTCCGCGCATCCGTTCGAGAACGCGAGCACCTGGACGAATTTCCTGGAGATCTTCCTGCTGATGGTGATCGCCTTCTCGCTGCCGCGCACCTTCGGCCGGATGGTGGGCAGCACCAAGCAGGGCTACGCGATCGTGGCGGTGATGGGCACGATCGCGCTGGCCAGTATCACCCTGATCAACCTGTTCCAGCTGCAGCACCACGGCACCGTGCCGACCGCGATCGGCGCGTCCATGGAAGGTGTGGAAACCCGTTTCGGCGTGGCGAATTCGGCCACCTTCGCCGGCGCGACGACCCTCACCTCGACCGGTGCGGTGAACTCGTTCCACGATTCCTACACCAGCCTCGGCGGCCTGATGACGATGTTCAACATGCAGCTGGGCGAGGTGGCGCCCGGCGGCGTCGGCTCCGGTCTGTACGGCATGCTCATCCTCGCCGTGATCACGGTGTTCGTGGCGGGCCTGATGGTCGGCCGCACTCCGGAGTACCTCGGCAAGAAGATCACCCCGCGCGAAATCAAGCTGGCCGCTTCCTATTTCCTGGTGAGTCCGCTCATCGTGCTGGTCGGTACCGCCGTCGCCATGGCATTGCCCGGCCAGCGGGCGAGCATGCTCAACAGCGGCCCGCACGGTCTCTCGGAAGTGCTGTACGCCTTCACCTCCGCGGCCAACAACAACGGTTCCGCCTTCGCCGGACTCACCGGCAATACCGAGTGGTTCAATACCGCGCTCGGCCTGGCGATGGTGTTCGGCCGGTTCCTGCCGATCATCTTCGTGCTGGCCCTGGCCGGTTCACTGGCCCAGCAGGGCACCACTCCCGCCTCGATCGGCACGCTGCCGACGCACCGGCCGCAGTTCGTCGGCATGGTCGTCGGTGTGACGGTGATCCTGGTCGCGCTCACCTTCCTGCCCGCCCTCGCGCTCGGGCCGCTCGCCGAAGGAATCCACTGAGATGACAAGTTCCACCCTCGAAACACCGGCCGCACCCCGGCCCGAACACCGGACCAAGGGCGTTCAGAAGGGCGTCCTGGATCCGAAACTGCTGCTCACCTCACTTCCTGTCGCACTGCGCAAACTTGACCCGCGCACGCTGTGGAAGAACCCCGTGATGCTGATCGTGGAGATCGGCGCGGTGTGGTCGACCATCCTCGCTATCGCCGATCCGAGCTTCTTCGCCTGGGCGATCGTGGTGTGGCTGTGGCTGACCGTAGTGTTCGCCAACCTGGCCGAGGCCGTCGCCGAAGGGCGCGGCAAAGCCCAGGCCGACACCCTGCGAAAGGCCAAGACCGACACCGTCGCTCGCCGCCTGGCCGACTGGACGCCCGGCGGCCGCGTCGTCGAGGAGCGGGTCGCCGCGACCGAACTGCGCCGCGGTGACCACGTCGTGGTCGAGGCGGGCCAGGTCATCCCCGGTGACGGCGACGTCGTCGAAGGCATCGCCTCGGTGGACGAATCGGCCATCACCGGCGAATCCGCCCCGGTCATCCGCGAATCCGGCGGCGACCGGTCGGCCATCACCGGCGGCACCACGGTGCTCTCGGACCGGATCGTCGTCGAGATCACCCAGGAGCCCGGCGCCAGCTTCATCGACAAGATGATCGCGCTCGTCGAAGGCGCCAGCCGCCAGAAGACACCGAACGAGATCGCGCTCAATATCCTCCTCGCAGCGCTGACGATCATCTTCGTCTTCGCGGTCACCACGTTGCAGCCCCTGGCGATCTTCGCCAAGTCGAACAACCCCGGCGTGCCGGACACGTCGGCGCTCGACGCGCACGGCATCACCGGCATCGTGCTGGTCTCGCTGCTGGTCTGCCTCATCCCGACCACCATCGGCGCGCTGCTCTCGGCCATCGGCATCGCCGGCATGGACCGCCTGGTGCAGCGCAATGTGCTGGCCATGTCGGGTCGCGCGGTGGAAGCCGCGGGCGATGTGAACACGCTGCTGCTCGACAAGACCGGCACCATCACCCTCGGCAACCGGCAGGCGGCCGAATTCGTCCCGATGCCGGGCATTCCCGACGACGAACTCGCCGACGCGGCGCAGCTGTCGAGCCTGGCCGACGAGACGCCGGAGGGGCGCTCGATCGTCGTGTTCGCCAAGCAGACGTTCAACAAACGCGAACGCAGCGCGGGCGAGCTGCCCGGCGCCACCTGGGTGGAGTTCACCGCGCAGACCCGCATGTCGGGTGTCGACCTCGCCGACGGGCACCAGCTGCGCAAGGGGGCAGCCGGTGCGGTGACGGAATGGGTTCGCGCCCAGGGTGGTTCGGTTCCCGAGCAGGCGGCGGTGATCGTCGACGGCATCTCGGCCTCGGGCGGCACCCCGCTGGTGGTCGGTGAGGTCAAGGACGGCACCCCGCGGCTGCTCGGCGTCATCCATCTCAAGGACGTCGTCAAACAGGGCATGCGGGAACGCTTCGACGAGATGCGCCGCATGGGCATCCGCACGGTGATGATCACCGGCGACAACCCGTTGACCGCCAAAGCGATCGCCGACGAAGCCGGCGTCGACGACTTCCTCGCCGAAGCGACCCCGGAGGACAAGCTCGCCCTGATCAAGTCCGAACAGGACGGCGGCCGCCTGGTCGCCATGACCGGTGACGGCACCAACGACGCCCCTGCCTTGGCCCAGGCCGATGTGGGCGTGGCGATGAACACCGGCACCTCGGCCGCCAAAGAGGCGGGCAATATGGTCGATCTGGACTCGGACCCGACCAAGCTGATCGAGATCGTCGAGATCGGCAAGCAGCTGCTGATCACCCGTGGCGCGCTCACCACGTTCTCCATCGCCAACGACATCGCCAAGTACTTCGCGATCATTCCCGCGTTGTTCGTGGCACTGTTCCCCGGCCTGGACGCGCTGAACATCATGCGCCTGGCCAGCCCGCAGTCGGCGATCCTGTCCGCGGTCGTCTTCAACGCGATCGTCATCGTGGCGCTCATCCCCCTGGCCCTGCGCGGTGTCGACTACCGGCCGAGCAATGCCTCGACTCTGTTGAGCCGCAACCTCACGATCTACGGCCTGGGCGGCATCATCGCGCCGTTCCTCGGCATCAAGCTCATCGACCTGCTCGTCCAACTCCTCCCCGGGATGTCCTGAAATGCGTATGTCAACCTGGATCCGCCAGCACCTGGCCGCCCTGCGCGCCCTGCTCGTGCTGACCGTGATCACCGGAATCGTGTACCCCGTCGCGGTGTTCGCGGTCGCGCAACTGCCCGGGCTCAACGAGAAGGCCGACGGCTCGCTCATCGAACGCGACGGAGAACTGGTGGGCTCCAGCCTGATCGGGCAGTCGTTCACCGACGCCGACGGCAACGCCCTCACCCAGTACTTCCAGAGCCGCCCGTCCGCGGCCGGTGACGGCTACGACCCACTGTCCACCGCCGCGAGCAACCTCGGCCCGGAAGACATCGTCGACACCGCCACCCGCACCAGCCTGCTCACCACCGTGTGCACACGCTCGAAGGAGGTCGGCGACCGTGAGGGGGTCGACGGCACCCGGCAGTTCTGCACGAAAGACGGCGTGGGCGCGGTGCTCTCGGTAATCGGCCCCCGCGATGCCGACGGCGAGGTGTCGCGGCCGGTGCAGGTGGTCAGCGTCAACGAACTGTGCCCGGCACCACCGTTCCTGAGCACCTTCCGTGGGGTCGCCGTGGAATGCGCGCGCGAGGGCGAGGACTACTCGGTGGGCCGGATCATCCCGATCCTCGGTGGTGCCCCCACAGAGCCGGCCGTACCCGCCGACGCGGTGACCGCCAGCGGCAGCGGACTCGACCCGCACATCTCCCCCGAGTACGCGGCCATCCAGGTCGCCCGGGTGGCGCGCACCCGCGGCATCACCGCCGACCAGGTCACCGCCCTGGTCGCCGCCCACACCGCCGGCCGCACCCTCGGCTTCCTCGGTGAGCCACGGGTGAACGTCGTCGAACTCAATCTCGACCTGGACGAACACTTCCCATTCCAGGCCTGACCGACCTGCGCTGGGGCCGGATCCCTCCCGGATCCGGCCCCACGCGACGGTGCTACGCAGCGCCCGGCGGGCCGCAACGCGGCTCGATGTCCGTTTTGTGAGGGCTCACGAGGACGCTCCGATACCGTTCGGGTCGGCGGTTTCGACGGAAGGGGCGATGCTATGGCCAGCGACGGTTTTCTGCCGCAGGCGTTGTCGAGTTCGATGCGGAGTTTGGCGGGTGGAGTCCCACCCGCGCCGCTCGGCACGATCTTCGTACTGGGGACCGACGGCGGCTTCGCCGTCCCGCCGAGGGAATTCACCATGTACTTCGGCAGATCCGCGGACGACGTCCATATACCCGTCGGGGTCTGTGACGAGCGTGTCAGCCGTAGACACGGCGCCTTCGAGTACGACGGGCAACAGTGGCGGATCAGCAACTTGGGGCAGCTGCCGATCGAGTTTCCCGGCGAGGCGCTGCTGCTGAACGGCCAGCAGAGGGCTATCGAACCCGGCTACACCCCGATGTTCATCGGATCCAGGAAGGGACGGTCGCATCTGCTGGAGGTTCATGTGGTCCGTGCCCACACCGAGAATTCCACCGAACGACAGCACAGCCGCACCGTGCCGCCGAAGGCGTATCCCTTGAGCACGGATGAGAAATTGGTTCTGACCGCCCTCGCTCAACGGTATCTGCGCCAGGAACGCTTCCCGCAGCCCCTGTCGTGGCGGCAGGTGGCCGAAGAGCTGAACAGCCGCCCGGATGAGCGGATGTGGTCGCCCAGGACTGCGTCCTACATCGTCGAGGTGGTGCGAAACCGGCTGGCGATCGGCCCCGATCCGATCGATGGGATCCGGACCGAGGACGGAATCGGTGAACCTGTCGGTAATACCTTGAGCCACAATCTCATACAGGCTTTGCTACGATCTGCGACACTGGCAGCGGCAGACCTCCGAATGCTCGACAACACCCTCGACGACGACTCGGCTGAGCTGGTGTGACGGTAGCCCGACGAAATCTCCACGACGGCGGCAAGATCCGCCGCGGCGACACAGAGGTGCTGGAAGATGGCCCTGCGGCCAGGAGACACATTCGCCGGATACATCATCGAGGGCATTCTCGGCGTCGGCGGCATGGGCATCGTCTATCTGGCCCTGCACCCACGGATCAAAAAGCGCCGCGTGGCGTTGAAGGTTCTCGCCGACGCGCTCGCAGGCAATGAGGCTGCCCGTCGCGCTTTCGAGCGGGAGGCGGCGTTGGCGGCCGACCTCGAACACCCCAACATTGTCACGATCCACGACCGGAACCCGCCCGATGATCCAGCATTGTGGCTATCGATGCGTCATGTCCCTGGCGGCGATGTCAAGGCGCTGCTCGCTGATTCGCCGCGGGGATTGTCACCGGAATTGGTGCTACGGCTGCTCTCCGATGCCGCCGACGCACTGGATTTCGCCCACTCCAGGGGTGTCCTGCACCGCGATGTCAAACCGGCGAACCTGCTGATCGAACAGGCATTCCACGGTGGGCCGCGTGCTGTGCTGTGCGATTTCGGTATCGCGCGCGCACTCGACGAGACAGCGACGGCCTCGGCGATGGCGGTGACCTTCGCCTACGCGGCGCCGGAAAGGTTCATGGACAGCAAGGTCGATCACCGGGCGGATATCTATTCCCTCGGCTGCACTCTCCACGAACTTCTCACCGGACAGGCTCCGTACCCGCTCGACACCCAGGCCGCGGTCATGGGTGCGCACCTCACCGCCGCCCCGCCGTCACCGCACCGCATCCGACCGGACCTTCCCGTAGCGCTCGATGCCGTCATCGCGAAAGTCCTGGCCAAGGAACCCGACGATCGATATGCGAGCTGCGCCGAATTCATCGAGGCGACACGGCGATCACTCACGGGCGCAGCCGATCTGCCTGGATCCGGCGGTACCCACGCCACCATGGCCGCACCACCTGCCGCTGAACCCACCCCTCCCGTGACCGGCACGACGCGGGTGCCCACGGACACGGCGGCAGGCGCTCACAACAGCGGAGTTCGCCGGAGCACGTTGCCCTCGAAGTCCCCGATCCGCCACCGATTGACGGAACCGATGCTGCCAGGGCCGGGCGATCGGCAGATCAAACTCGGACAAACGTGGGGGGTGGGCTTTGTGGTCTTCCTGGTCTTGACTCTCATGGTCTGGGGCATTTCGGCGAACGGCACGAGCGACGACGATGGCGCGACACCCAGTGCGTACAGAACGACCCAGGCGTTGGACGAGCAGGCCGCCTACACTCGAACAGCGTCGCCGAGCACGACACCGGCGGAGCGCAGCAGCTCGGATGCCACGACGACTACCCGCCGGCCCACCAAATCGGCGTCGGCGACCTCGGCCATCGACCGGAGCACGGCGGTGACAACGACCGCACCGGTGGGGCGGTCGCGACCGCGCGCGTTGGTGGGTGACTGCATAGCGGTGGACACCGTCGGGAATCTGACGCGCGCTGGTTCCGACTGCGAGAACGGAGACCGCCCCTACAAGGTCAAGGCGATATTGTTTCCAGACGACCCCGACTGGGAATGCCCGGATTCGAGAGATGGCTTCATTGTCGATGAGGGTTACGTCCTGTGCCTCACCATCTTTATGGTCGCGAACTATTGTTACCGCCTGACCGACCCCGATGGTGCCATCCTCCCGGCGTCGTGCTCGCCCGGAAACTTCGTTGCCCTGCGTAGCACACGATCGGTGTCCGGATGCGGCGGACATGCCTCCTTGTCATTCCACGGGGACTCGATCACCTATTGCATCCGATATCTCTGACGGCCATCGCGGCGAACATCGTCGAGCTCAATCTGGCACTGGACGAACGGTTCCCGTTCCAGGGCTGAACGAGACGGGGCCGGATCCAGGACGGATCCGGCCCCGCTCTTGCTGTGCACTACCGGTTTTCGTCGGTGATCAACGCCCACCCGTCGGGCAGGCCCGTCACCGTCACCGTCGACCCGCAGACCTCGAGATCCACCGTCGCCTCACCGAGCCGGAACTCCGACAGCCGCACGCAGCCCCAGGTCGCGGGCACCTGCGGCCGTACGGTCAGGGTGCGGCCCGGCACATCGGGGTCGAGGCCGAGGAACGAGCGCACCAGCAGCAGTGGTGCCGCGCTGGCCCATGCCTGCGGGGAACACGAGGTGGGATAGGGCACCGGCGCCTGGAACCGGGCACGCGGGAACCCGCAGAACAGCTCGGGCAGCCTGCCGTCGAATGCCGCTGCGGCATCGAGCAATCCGGCCGAGAGCTTGGTCGCCAGTTCGACCGCGCCCGGCACGTGCTGGTATCGCATGAGCCCGGCGACCGCGATCGCGGTGTCGTGCGGCCAGACCGAACCGCAGTGATAACTCATCGGGTTGTAGGCGCCCATGTTGGAGGCCAGCGTGCGCAGCCCGAAGCCCGAGTCCATCTCCGCCTTGCCCAGGTTCTGGATGAGGATCTCGGCGTGTTCGTCGGTGGCGATGCCCGACCACAGGCAGTGCGCCGCATTGCTGGTGAGCGCGTCGATCTGGCGTTTGCTGCCGTCGAGGGCGACGGCGTACCAGCCGTAGTGCGGCAGCCAGAACTGCTCGGCGAACTTGGTCCGCAGTTCCGCGGCCCGCTCCCGCATCCGGCCGGCCAGGGCCGGGTCGTCGAACGCGTCGGCCAGTTCCGCGCGGGCCAGGTAGGCCGCGTAGACATAGCCCTGCACCTCGCACAGCGCGATCGGCGCCTGCGCGATATGCCCCGCGGCGTCGTTGATCCCGTCGAAGCTGTCCTTCCAGCCCTGGTTGATCAGGCCGCGGTCGGTGGCGCGCACGTACTCCACGAAACCGTCGTCGTCGCGATCGCCGAAATCGGTGATCCAGCCGATGGCGGCGTCGGCCGCGGGCAGCAGCGTGGCGATCGACGCCGGTTCGGCGCCCCAGCGCAGACATTCGGCCAGCAGCATCACGAACAGCGGGGTGGCGTCGACGGTTCCGTAGTAGATCTGGCCGCCCAGCACCTGCCCGACGGCCGGTCCGCGCCGCATCTCGTGCATGATCCGGCCCGGTTCCTCCTCCACCAGCGGATCGACGGTCTGCCCTTGCAATTCGGCCAGCTGCTGGAGCGTGCCCAGCGCCAGATCGGTTTCCAGCGGCAGCGACATCCACGCCGTCAGCAGCGAGTCACGGCCGAACAGGGTCATGAACCAGGGCGCGCCCGCCGCGACGAACGGGCGGCCGGTACCGGTGTCGGTGTGGATCTGCAAGGCGCCCAGGTCGCTCTCGCTGCGCCGCAGCACCTGATTGAGCAGCCCGGAGTCGGCGCTGATATCGGTGGCGGTGGCCCGCCACGCCTGGATCTTGCGCACCGGTTCGCTGGCCTTGTAGCGCTCCTTGGGCGTGCCCTGGGTCTGCGGACGCTGCGCGGCGCCTGCCGGTTGCGCGGTGATCTCGGTCTGCCAGCGACCGCCGGGCGGCACGACGACGCGCCAGATCATGGTGCCGGGCAACACCATCGGCTCGATCGTCGAGGTCAGCGCCAGCCCACGAGACAGGTCGGTGCGATCGTGCAGCAGCAGTTCGCCGTCGGAGGTGGTCATCTCCGAGCGGTGACTGCCCATCCGGCCTTCCTTCACCGAGAACAGATCGACGAAGTCGGCGTCGACGTGCAGTTCCAGCACCACCGCCGTCGCCTCGCGGCTCATGTTGTCCAGGGTGATCAGCTCGTGCATGCCCTCGGCGACGAGCCGGTCGCGCACCACCAGCAGGGTGCTGTCGGCCCGGCCCTGCTGCGGCGGCCTGCGCAGCACGAACCGCGCCGCGAAGGCCTCCGGGCTCAGCACCGACAGCGGCTCGGGCCGTTTGCCGTCGATCATCAGTTCCCAGCGCGAGATCACCCGGGCGTCCCGGAAGAACAGCCCCTGCGGCTTGCCCGGCTCGATGTCGCCGAGCCGGTCGGACAGGCAGAAGGTGCCGCCTTCGACGAGGGTGACGTTCCCCCCGCTGCCGCCGAGCCCCGCGGGTTCCCCCGCGTTGAGCGGGCTCGGCAGCCCCGCGTCGTCCTGACTCATGCGCGCCCGCTGGCCGCCCCGACGGGCATCGTGAGCGCGTACTCGTCGTCGAGCCCGATCGTGGTGCGCGCCAGCAACTGCCGGTACACCTGTTCGTAGCCGCGGCCGAGGATCTCGTCGCCGAAGTTGTCGACGACGTGGGCCCGGCAGGCCGCCGGATCGTAGCTCGCGACTTCGGCCATGGCGGCGGGCAATTCGGCCGGATCGTCACAGATCCGCCCGGTGACCCCGTCGACCACCACCTCGCTCACCGCGCCGCCGCGCAAGGCGACCACGGGCGTGCCACAGATCATCGCTTCGATCATCACCATGCCGAACGGCTCCTCCCAGCGGATGGGGAACAGCAGACACCGAGCTCCGGAAAGGAGTTTACGCTTGGCCGCCGCGTCGGCGAGGCCGAACATCTGATCGGTGTCGGTCATCCGGGGCCGGACGAATTCCTCGAAGTACGCCTTCTCCGGCGGCTCGCTGCACTTGCCCGCCATGATCAGCGGGACACCGGCCTCGTGGGCGGCGTCGAGGGCGAGGTGCGGGCCCTTGTCGGCGCTGAACCGGCCGAGGAACAGGGCGTAGTCCTGCTTCTCGGTCTGGTAGGGCCACTGGTCGGGCCGCAGCGCGTTGTGTACCCGGCCCGCCCACGGCAGGTCGGGGGCCAGCTCGCGCTGCCGGTCGCTGATCGCGACCAGCGAGCACTCCTGGCCCAATTCCCGGTAGTACCGGTAACAGTCGTCCTGCACCGGGCCGTGCACGGTGACCACCGTGGGCAGGCCGAGATCGGCGTAGGCGGGCGCGTTGAGCGGGCCGGCGAAGGTGTGGTCGTGGACCAGGTCCACCCCCTCCTCGGCGGCCAGGCGCTCGATCGCGCGGCGCACCCGCAGCGCGTGGACGATCTCGGGGAACGGATCACCCAGCCGTTCGGGCTGGATCCGGTCCCACAGCGGGACGAAATTCGCCTTGGTACCCGGCTCGCCCGCACCGAACAGGGTGACGTGATGGCCGCGCTCGCACAGCGAATCGACCAGATCGGCGACTACGGCTTCGACGCCGCCGTAGGCCTTGGGGGGAACATCGAAATACGGGGGAACAACCATCGCGATTCGCAGTGGGTTCTCGTAGAACCCGGCCGGCGTCATTGCCGACATGTCTGCACTCATGACCTTCCTTCCAGGGACACAACCTCGCAACACTTGCGCGAACAAGAGATGGCCGGAATGCGCACCCGCCCCAACAGAGTGGCCGTCATGCAACGTACCCCGCTACCGGTGAGTAAACCAGTGCCGCCGCGCGAAATCGCATCGGCGATTCCCTATCGAGACAGGAGATTCCACCGTCAGAGCCGGTCTACGGCGTACAGAATTTCTGTTCGGACTCGTCGGCACATGGGATGTTGCCGAACTCGATCATGGTGAGCCTGGCCTTACCACGGGTCAGATAGTCCAGGAACTGGGCAGCCAGCGAATCACCGGCGATCGGTCCGTGAGTGTACGCGTACTCCACACCGGTGAACGGATAGCTGCCCGCGCGCACCGTCTCCTGGCTCGGCGCGACACCGTCGATCGAGACCGCGCGCACTTCGGCGCTCACCGAGGAGGTCTCCAGATAGCCCACCGCACCAGGGATTTTGGCAACGAACGTAGCCACTTCCTCGGTGACGTCGACCTCGCACTGCGCGCCACCCGGGGCCATCCCGACGCAACTGGCGTAGCGGAACACCTTGCGGTTGTCCTCGAGCAGCTTGGCCTCGAGTGCGCGGCGGGTGCCCGAGCCCGCCGTGCGGTCGATCAGCACCACCGGCAGATCCGGACCGCCGATCTCGTTCCAGTTCCTGATGTTCCCGCGATACAGGTCGCGGATCTGCTGGGTGGTGAGATCGGTCAGCCCGACACCGGGGTGCACCACCATCGAGAACGAGCTCAGCACCAGCGGATGCTCGGTCAGCGACGCGAACGAGTCACCCTTGGAGCCGTCGCCGATCGCGACCATGTCCGGCGTCTCCCCGGCCAGGGTCAAGGTGCGCAGGCCGGGCTCGGTCCCAGCGAAGTCGAACTCGAATCGCGCGGCGGTGCAGGTCTTCTCGTAGTTCTCGGCCGCCTTGCGGACAGCGGGCGCCAGCGCGGTGGACCCGACGATGGTCAGCGTGCCGTCCGCACAGTCGCGCGGCGGCGGGTCGGGCCGCAGGACGGCCACCAGCAGCTGCGTCAGCACCACCACCGCCAGGAACACGCTCAGCCCGAGCAGGACGGGCTCGCGTCGCGAACCGCTCGAGGTCAGCACGAACCGGCCACCTTTGAGGCTGCCCACCTTCTGGATGACCCGGCTCGCGTTGCGGTCCAGCGGATCGGGGGCGGGCCCCTCCAGCACGGCCAGCACCTTGTAGTGCTCCCCGCGTTCGAGCCGTTCGGCGGGCAGCACGATCTCGGCGAGTCCGTCGCTGTCGGTCCCCGCGGCGATGGCGTGCAGTGCCGGACTGAGCGGCCGGATGGACGCGCCGGACTGATCGACCCGCTCGGTGACCTCGACGATGCCGACCCGATGGTGACGAAACGACAGCCGCGGCCGGCCGGCGTCCCCGTAGTCACTGTCCTCGATCGCGGCGTTGCCGTCGTTCTCGATCCGAATCAGCACCAGCGATTTCTGTTGTGGTGCTTCGGAATTCGCCGGCGTGGGCGCCGCATTGGGATCTTCGAGGATCCGGCTGGCCGGAGTGTTCATCTGCACGCGGTAACCGAGCCGCTTGCGGCCGACGAAGACGAACTCGCGCAGGAACGCGGCGACGGCCACGAGCAGACCGATCAGCGACAGCACGACATCGATCGGAAAATCGCCCATCGTCCCACCCCCCATTCGACCCCGATGACCCGTATCCGTATATCTACCAGCCGGATCCGACACCTACCGGCGCGCCATCGAATGTTCGGCCAGACTTCACTCGCCGGGTGCCTCGGTCCAGGTGAGCAACTCCTCGACCGGCCAGGTACCGATCACCCGCGCGGCCGTCACCCCGTGCGCCAGCGCCCGCTCACAGCCGTACCCCTGCCAGTCCAGCTGGCCCGGTGCGTGCGCGTCGGTGTCGATGCTGAACAGGCAGCCCAGCTCCACCGCCAGCTCGATCAGGCGACCCGGCGGATCGCGGCGTTCGGGTCTGCTGTTGATCTCGACCGCGGTGCCGTAGCGGCGGCACGCCTCGAAGACGAGTTCGGCGTCGAAACTGGACTCCGGCCGAGTACCGCGCCCGCCTTCGACCAGGCGGCCGGTGCAGTGCCCGAGAATGTCGACGTGCGGGTTCGCGACGGCATACACCATGCGTTTGGTCATTGTGGCGCTGTCGTCGCGCAGGTGCGAATGTACGCTGGCGACAACGATATCCAGGCGTTCGAGCAGGTCGGCTTCCTGATCGAGGGTGCCGTCGTCGAGGATGTCGACCTCGATGCCGGTGAGGATGCGAAACGGCGCCAGCTGCTCGTTGAGCGCGGCGACCACGTCGAGCTGGCGGCGCAGCCGTTCGGCGGACAGGCCGTTGGCCACCGTCAGCCGTGGGGAGTGGTCGGTCAGCGCGCAGTAGTCGTGCCCCAGCGCGGCGGCCACCGACATCATCTCGGCGATGGGGCTGCCGCCATCGGACCAGTCCGAATGGGTGTGCAGATCCCCGCGCAGGGCGCTGCGCAGGGCGGCGCCGGCCGGGGCGATCGGCGCGGCGGCGGCCCGCAACTCGACCAGCACGTCCGGCACCGCGCCCGCGGCGGCCTGTTCGATGACCGCGGCGGTCTTGGGCCCGATCCCGGCCAGTTCCCGCCAGCTGTGCTCACGCGCCCGCGCGGCATAATCCGGTGCGGGCAGCGTGGCGACGACATCGGCGGCACGGCGGTAGGCCTTCACCCGGTGGGTCTCGGCGCGCCCGCGTTCGAGCCAGAACGCGATCTCGCGCAGCGCCGCGACCGGACCGGGACTGCCCGCCGCCGTCATCGGCTACCTGATCCGGCCGTACTTGAGGAAGGCGACGCCGTCGGCGTACACCCGGCTGGTGATCACCCGGAACCGTTCCGGCGCGGGCAGTCTCGCGCCGCCGCCGAACAGCGGGCGCCCGGTACCGAGCACCACCGGATACAGCTTCAGGAACACCTGGTCGATCTCGGGCAGCAGCGTCTGCGCCAGCTCACCACCGCCACAGAGCCAGATACCCAGCCCCCCTTCCCGTTTGAGCGCCTGCACCGCGCCCACCGGATCGGAGCCGATCACCTCGACACCGGGCGCGGGCGATTCGGGCAGCGTGGTGGACACCACGTACTGACGCAGATGCTCGTACGGACTGGCCGTGCCGGTCCGCACCCCGAAATCGTGGGTCTTGCGGCCCATGATCACGGTGTCGAAGTAGACATTGCCCGCCGCGATACCGCGCGCCTCACGCACCTTCGTCGGCAACGTCTCGGGGTACTGGGTGATGATCGAGGGACCATGGTCGCCGCCGACAGGGAAGAAGTCCAGTGTCCCGTCTTCGGCGGCGATGAACCCGTCGATCGTCGATGCCACGAAATAGGTCAGCTTGCGCATAACGTCCTCCTGCACGGACCCGGCCGGTCACGACCCGTCAGTAGAAACCGTAGCGCGCCAGGATCAACGACGGCGAGGCTTCCGCTGACACTTGGGACAGGAAAAAGACGATCTGTTCATGAATTGCTCGCGCACCAGCAGTGCGCCGCACCGATCGCAGGGTTCGTTCTCCCGCCCGTAAGCGGCCAGCGACCGGGCGAAATAGCCGGATTCGCCGTTCACATCCACATACAGCGCGTCGAAGGAGGTGCCGCCGACGGCCAGCGCTTCGCTCATGACCGCGGTGACCCCGTCGAGCAGGGTGCGCACGACCGGGCGGGTGAGGTCGGCGGCGACGCGGGTGCCGTGCAGGCCGGCCCGCCACAGCGCCTCGTCGGCGTAGATGTTGCCGATGCCCGAGACCACCGTCTGATCCAGCAGTACCCGTTTGATCTCGGTGTTCTTCGCGCGGATCGCGGCGACCACCGCCTCGCGGTCGAAGCGGGGGTCGAGGGGATCGCGGGCGATGTGGGCGACCGCGTCGGGGACCACGGTGCCGTCGACCTCGACGAGTTCGCCCAGCGCCCAGCCGCCGAAGGTGCGCTGGTCGACGAAGCGCAGCTCGGTGCCGTCACCGAGCGTGGCCCGGATGTGGGCGTGTTTCTCGACGGGGGCGTGCGCGGGCCGCACGAGCATCTGCCCGCTCATGCCCAGGTGCACGATCAGCGCGGTGCCTGGCTCGTCGAAGGTGAGCCACAGGTACTTGCCGCGGCGTTGCGCGGCATCGATGCGCAGGCCGGTGAGCCGGGCGGCCAGATCCGCACCACCCGCGACGTGCCTGCGCACGGCGCGCGGGTGGGTGACGGTGAGGGTTTCGATGCTGCGCCCGACCGCATGCTCGGCCAGACCGCGCCGCACCACCTCGACTTCGGGCAGTTCGGGCATCGGCGGTTCAGGCTTCGGCGACGGGCTCGTCGGTGAGCGCCTTGTAGGCGGTCCCGGCGGCCTTCTGCTCGGCTTCCTTCTTGGAGCGGCCGACGCCCTGGCCGTACGGACGACCGGCGATCACCGTGGTCGCGGTGAACTCCTTGTTGTGGTCCGGACCGGTCGAGGTGATCTCGTAGGCGGGCACGCCAAGGCCACGTTCGGCGGTGAGCTCCTGCAGGCTGGTCTTCCAGTCGAGGCCGGCGCCCATTCGGGGGCCGCGCTCGAGCAGGTCGGCGAACAGGCGGAGCACGACGCTGCGGGCGACCTCGATGCCGTGCTCGAGGTGCACGGCGCCGAGCAGCGACTCCATGCCGTCGGCGAGGATGCTCGGCTTGTCCCGGCCGCCGGTGAGCTCTTCACCCTTGCCCAGCAGCAGGTATTGGCCGAGTCCGCCGTCGCCGAGACCACGAGCCACCTCGGCGAGCGCGTGCATATTCACCACGCTGGCGCGCAGCTTGGCGAGCTCGCCCTCGGACTTCTCCGGGTGCTCGGTGTAGAGGCGCTCGGTGATGCTCAGGCCGAGCACCGAGTCGCCGAGGAACTCGAGGCGCTCGTTGGTCGGCAGACCGCCGTTCTCGTACGCGTACGACCGGTGCGTCAGCGCGAGGCGCAGCAGCTCCGGTCGTACGTCGACACCGAGGGCGGTGAGCAGGCTGGCGTGATCTGCCGCGCCTACTGTGTCTTTGTCTTTGCTCGCTGTCACGAATCAGACAGCAGCGGTGACCTGGCGGCCCTTGTAGGTGCCGCAGGACGGGCACGCGATGTGCGGGAGGGTCTTCTCACCGCAGGCACGGTTCGGGCAGGTGACCAGGGTCGGCGCGACGGCCTTCCACTGGCTGCGCCGCGACCGGGTGTTGGAACGGGACATCCGGCGCTTGGGAACAGCCACGGCTACTTCTCCTCTGTGTTTTCGCTGGCCACGTGGACATCGTTTGCCACGGGAGCGGATCGGTCTGGGGTGGTGGAACCCTCAGCGGGGTCGCCGGTGCCGGGCGCGTCTGCGGCGAAACTCGCCAACTTCGCCCAGCGAGGGTCCAGTATCTCATGCCCATGATCGGAACCCGCAATCGCCATCCGCACACCGCACTCGGGGCACAGGCCACCGCAGTCCGGGGTGCACAGCGGCTGCAGCGGAAGCTCCAGGCCGATGGCGTCGAGGATCACCGGTTCGAGATCGATGAGGTCGTCTGCCATGCGGTAGACCTCGTCGTCCTCGGTCGTCTGCTCGGTGGTGCTGTCCGGATACGCGAACAGCTCCGTCAGACGAATCTCGACCTGGTCGTCGAACGGTTCGAGGCAGCGCGAGCACTCCCCCACCGTCGGCCCGGACACCGTGCCGGTGACCAGCACACCCTCCGAGACTGCCTGCAGCTGCAGGTCGAGTTCCACCGCGGCCTCGGCCGGGATGGCGATCAGGTCCAGACCCAGCCGCTCATGGTCGGTGACAGTGCGACGCAGTTCCCGCATGGTGCCCGGCCGACGGCCGAGACTGCGGACGTCCAGCACGAAACCGGCGTCGGACACAGGGCCGTTGGCCTTGCGCGGACGCGCGGGTGAACCGGAACCGGCGGACATCACTGACTCACTCACTCCTGAGGGGATAATGGGCAACCACTCAACAGTACGGCAGGACCCCGGCGGAACTCAAAACGCGCGATGCGTTCAGCGGCGGTGCTCGGCGGCGTATTCCGGATAGTCGGCGGGCGCCCCACGCATCTGCTGGCGGCCGCGGGTGATGGTGCGCCGGGTGGTGTTGAGCGTCTCCTCCAGGGCGGCCAGCTTGCCGCCGAAGTCGGCCATCCGCTCGTCGACATAGTCGTCGCATTCGGCGCGGACCCGATCGGACTCGGCCTGGGCGTCGTCGATCAGCCGGGCCGATTCGGCGTGCGCGGCGCGCACGACCTCGGTCTGGGCGACCAGGCGGGCCTGCTCGGCCTTGCCGTCGGCGACCGAGCGCTCGTAGGAGGCCTTGCCGGATTCGATGGCGCGATCGGCGTCGATCTGGGCGCGCCCGGTGAGCTCGTCGTATTCGGCGTTGCCGTCGGCGATGACCTGGTCGGCCTCGGCCTGGGCGGTGCTGACCAGCCGGTCGGCGTGCGCGGTGGCCTCGGCGACCATGCGGTCTGCGTGCGCCTTGGCGTCGGCGAGGATGCGGTCGGCCTCGGCCCTGGCCTTGTCGATGGTGTCGCGCGCCTGCTCGTTGGCGGTGGTGACGGTGGTCTCGGCACCGGCGCGGGCGTCACCGACGATCTTGTCGCGGTGATCGAGGACGTCCTGGGCGTCGTCGAGCTCGCCGGGCAGGGCGTCGCGGACGTCGTCGAGCAGTTCGAGGACATCGCCGCGGGGCACGATGCAGCTGCGGGTCGGCGGGATGCCGCGCGCCTCTTCGACGATGGCGACCAGTTCGTCGAGTGCTTCGAATACGCGATACATGCTCACTACCCTCCTGCGGACTCCCGGCGAAACCACTACCGCCGCCGCCCAGTGTGCCTGTCTCGAGCGCCGCTGCCGAATGTCGTCGCGGTGTGTCGCGACAGTGTCCTAGATCGCACCGCAATCAAGTGGAGTGAAGCCCTCCACTTCGGCTACCATCGGTGAGCACGACAATGCCGTCGCCGGGAAGTACCGCACGCCTTTCGCTGTTGTTCCTCTCGACGTCTGTTCTTTGCGATCGGAGTCGAAGCATGACCGTCCTGGAAACACCGAGACCCTCGGTGCTGCACATCGCGGGCATGTTCACACCCTGGGCCGGCCCCGTTCCGCTGGTCGTCGCACCGGTGCCCAAGGCCCGTCCGCGTGTCGAGAACACTCTGCGCTACCTGCGCGGTGACCGCGCGCTACCCCAGCTCATCCGTTTCGCCCTGGTCGGCGGCTCCAGCAATATCGCCTATGTCCTGCTGTTCTTCGCGATGGTCGGCGCCGGACCGCTGGTCGCCAATGTCGTCGGCTCGATCATCAGCACGGTGATCGCCAACGAACTGCACCGCCAACTCACCTTCCGCGCCACCGACCGGGTCAGCTGGTTCACCGCGCAGTGGGAAGGCGGCGGCCTGGCCCTGCTCGGCCTCGGCGTCACCACCGCGGGCCTGGCCGCCCTCGGCGTCTGGGCCCCCGGCCTCGGCGATACCACCCAGGCCCTGGTCGTCCTGGCCATCACCGCCGCCGTCGGCGGCATGCGCTTCCTCGCCCTACGCGGCCTCTTTCGCCTGCCTGTGACGTAGCCATACCCGGAGCGCTGTTCAGGCATCCATTAAGCTGGCCCGGAATCAGCGATTGCCAGGGCAGCGGGGGGAAGTCTGATGGGTGGGGATTCCAGCGGGAACGACGGCGTCCTGCCGATCATTCTCGATATCGGGGCAGTGCCGAGTGGTGCAGGGCAGCAGATTATCGAGCAGCTCGGTGCAACCCAGCAACGGGTAAGGGCTGCCACCGAAGCACTCGCCGGGAAAGGCGCGGGCACAGACAGGGTGAGACTCGGCCTTCCGCCACTGCGGCCCCGACTGCCCCGATTACGCAGAAGCACCGTCGACGTGCTGGTCCGTGATCCGACTCGATCGGATAAGGGGCGGGGTTGACCAATCCTGATACCGCTTCGCGGCTGCGCCGATTCGTGCCGATATTGACGGCGACGTCGGCACTTGTCCTGTCCTGTGCCGCGATTGCCTACTACGTCGGAATCGCGCTGGTGCTCGACGGTCTCGAGGAGTCGGTCAATGCCAAGGGGCGCGCTTCTGGTATCGGGGTGGTGATCGCGGCGGTGCTCAGCGCTCCGGCTGTGATCATGGCCGGTGGCGCGATCCTGATGTTCCGCCGACAAGCGATCGGCCGGATCCTGATCTCGGTCACCGCGGCACTGGCCGCCGCGGTGATGCTGGTGCTCGTCATCGGCTCGATCCTGGGCGGCGACTTCGATCCGGGCGTGATGATCGCCGCAGCCGCCCCGACCGCCGTGCTGCTGTTGTCGAACTCGTCGGCGTCGAAGAAGTGGACTGGCTGATTCCGGGCTCGACCAGCGAGTGGACCATGGGTCCTGAAATCCAGCTCGCACAGGAGAAACTCTGCCCAGAGCACGTCTTTGAACTCTGTGCACATCGCCGGCAGCTCGCCGCAGGTCGCCAGTACGTCGTCCACCACGACCTACAACCCGCGCAGTCGACCCGGACACCGGCAATCAACACCCGACGGTGACAGTCGTTCGTGCCGTTGATCTTCGAGCTCACCAATAATCGAGTCGACGTCGCCCGAGCCGGTCTAACTCCCGGCGGCGTTCGGCCTCGACTCGCTCGCGAATCGCGGCCACTGTCCGGTCCGGCGGGATCGGTTCCGGCCAGACGATCGCCACGAGCAGCACGAACAGGGGCAGGCCGACCGCCACCGCGAACCCAAGCGCGATCACCCGTCGGCCCGCTCGCCCGCGAGGCGGATCGAATGCGGTTGGTCGTCGCGCGCTTCGGCCGCTGTGAGCCAATCGCCGGCGTTATCGAGCGACCCGGTTACGACGACCCGAAATGGACTGTAGAGCTCCCACCCGTACGGCGGTTCGTGCGCCCGGCGGATCGCCATCGACCGCAGTGCGGCCCGCTCGGTGAGTTCGTCTAGGCGGGGTTGTGTCGCGCCGCTCATGACGCCCGCCGCTTCGGTTCCCACTGATCGAGCGCGGCGAGTAGACGCCGGATCACTTCGGGTGGTGCGATCGTCACCGGGTCGGAGTGCTTGGTGTTCGGTGTGCGTTGGGGCAGTGTCACGGGTCCCCCTGATGGTGCTGGGTTCGATTGGGTGTGCGCCCACCGCCGGAGAGCTTTTCGCCATCGTCCACGCAGCTCACTACGCCCGATGTGCCGAGCATCGTTGCCCGATATACCCCGGCGGTGGGGCTGTGTGAAAGCCTGCGCGCCGAGGACCGAGCGAACCGGTAGCGACGAACCACCGTGCGAGGTAGGGGGATTCCCCCCACCTGACTCCCTGGTGAGACCACACCAGCGGCCCTATCCTGGGGTGACCTCTTCGCGGAGGACATCACCCCCGGCCGACGGGCCGGGGGTATCCGCGAGGCGGTCCCATCCCGCGAAGAAGGCAGGCCGCAGATGCCGACTCCTGACGAACTCGCCGCCCGCGCTATAGGCGAGCGCATCCAGAACATCCGCACGCGCACGGGCCGGACCCGCGCCGTCGTCGCCGGTCTCGTCGGCCGGTCCGAGGATTGGCTGCGCGACATCGAGAAGGGCCGCCTACAGCACCCGCCGGGGCTTGAAATGCTGCTCAAGATCGGGCAGGCGCTCGGCGTGCGGGACCTGACCGAGATCACCGGGGAGCACGAGTTGTTGGTGGGCATCTCTCGCCGTGCCGGACACCCCGTAGTTCCGGCCATCCGCGAGGCGATCGAGGGAGTCGACCTCACCCCGTCGCCCTCGCCGATCGACACTGTCGAGTTCGCCGCGCGGGTCGAGCGCGCTTGGCGTCTGTGGCACACGTCGGCGACTCCGCGCGCCGACGCGGGCGCGATGCTGCCCGAACTCATCCGTGACGGCCGCCGCGCGCTGCGCACCCTCGACGGGCAGGAACGCCGCGCCGCTGCCGCTGCTCTGTCGGGTGCCTACGCCCTGTCCGAGCAAGTCCTTGCGTGGGTCGCCGACGCCCCGCTGTTGTGGCTCGCCGCCGACCGCTGCATGGCGGCCGCCGAGATCGCCGACGACCCGGTGACGCTCGCGTCCGCGTCGTGGGTACTCGGCAACGTCTGGCGCTCGACAGGCCGCGAGGAAGACGCCTACCGGCTCGCGTCCGACGCCGTCGCGCTGCTCGAACCTCACCTGGACGGCGACCAGGACGCACAAGCGCTCTGGGGTGCCTGCCAGTTGCACGGCGCGATCACCGCCGCCCGGATCGGCCGGGAGGGTGACGCGTTGCGAGGGATTGATCAGGCGATGGGGATGGCGCGTGCGCTCCCCGCCGGATCGGCACACCCGTGGACGCTGTTCGGCATCGCGAACACCGAAATCAGCGCGGTGTCGGTACAGGTCGACTTGCACAAGTCCGGGAGCGCGCTCGACGCGGCGAGCGTCGTCGACCCCGACGCGGTGCCGTCGGTCGACCGCCGGTCGCGGTTGTGGCTGGAGCTGTCCCGCGCGTACGCACAACAGCGGGACTGGCTCGGCACGCTCGGCGCACTGCGCACCGGCACCGCCGTTAGTGAGGAGTCGATGCGGTGCCACCCGCTGGCGCGCTCGCTCGTCGCCGAACTGGTCACGAACGGCGGTCGGCTCAACGAGCGTCAATCGCGCGCCCTGGCGGGACGGCTCGGCGTCACGGCCTGACCGAGGATCACAGCAGGTCTCAAGGCACCCGCACCGACAACGACGGCCCGGCGGATTCACCCGCCGGGCCGGTGCCGTTCGTTTGCTAGTGAGCTGACCAGGGAGAACTGGCTAACCCGCTGGTCAGGCCCACCGAATCGAGTTCATGTGTGCACGCTTTGCAGCACGAATTGAGCGACATTTGCCGTCATTGAGCGACATCTACCATCCGGGGTAACCCGGTGAGTTACCCATGTTCTTACGGGGTCAGGCGTTGCGTTCGGCAATTTTTGTGAGCAGGCGCTTGTGCGCCAGCGGGGGGAGCATATCGCTGACATCGCCGCCGTGGGCGGCCACTTCCTTCACCAGGGAGCTGGACAGGAAGCTCAGGGACGGGTTGGTGGCGATGAAATAGGTGTCGACGGCGGCGAGCTTGTAGTTCATCTGGGCCATTTGCAGTTCGTAGCCGAAGTCGCCCGCGTCGCGCATGCCCTTGACGATCGCGCCGACGCCCTCCTGCTTGGCGAAGTCGACGGTGAGCCCCTGCCACGACGCGACGCGCACGTTCGGCAAGTGGCCGACCGCGTCGCGCAACAGTTCGATGCGTTCCTCGACGGTGAACATGCCCTGTTTCTTGGGGTTCACCAGCACCGTGACGATCACCTCGTCGAACTGCGCGGCCGCGCGGGTGAACACGTCGAGGTGACCGTTGGTCACCGGGTCGAAGGAACCGGGGCACAGTGCAGCAGCCATGGCTCAGACGCTAGCACCGTATTCCGCGAGCTCGATTCTGGTCTCTCCGTACTTGCGGGTCTTCAGTGGCGCATAGCCTGCGGGCCAGACGATTTCGGGTGAGCGGATGGAGCGTTCGACGATCACCAGTGCCTCGGGGGCCAGCCAGCCGTTGGCGGCGAGGGCGGCCAGGTCGGTGGTGACATCGGCGGTGCTCACGTCGTAGGGCGGGTCGGCGAGGACCACGTCGTAGTCGGCGGGCGCGGGGTGCGCGAGCACGGTGGCGACCGGGGCGAGGCGCAGTTCGGCGCCGGGTAGGCCGAGTTCGGCGATATTGGCGCGCAGCACCGCGGCGGCCTTGCGGTCGGATTCGACCAGCAGCGCGTGCGCGGCGCCGCGGGAGAGTGCTTCCAGGCCCAGTGCGCCCGAGCCGGCGTACAGGTCGAGTACCCGGGCGCCGTCGAGGTCGAGGCGGGCGTCGATGGCGCTGAACAGCGCCTCACGGACCCGGTCCGAGGTGGGCCGGGTCCCGGCGGGCGGCACCTTCAGGCGCCGCCCGCCGGCCGTTCCTGCGACGATGCGGGTCATTCCGACTCGCGCGCGACCAGTTCCACCAGCAGGTCGCCGCCCTCGACCTGCTGCACCTTCGCGGTCGCGATCCGACCGACCACGCCACCACGCGGCGCGGTGATCGCCGCTTCCATCTTCATGGCCTCGATGGTGCCGATGGTGTCGCCGGCGTGGATCTCGTCGCCCTCGGCCACCGCCAAAGTCACCACACCCGCGAACGGTGCCGCGATATGACCCGGATTGTTCTTGTCGGCCTTCTCCGCCGCGGGCACCTCCGAAGCGATCGACCGGTCCCGCACCGCGATCGGGCGCAACTGCCCGTTCATGATGCACATGACCGTGCGCATCCCCTTCTCGTCCGGCTCCGAGATCGCCTCCAGGCCGATCAGCAGGGTGACACCCTTCTCCAACTGCACCCGATGTTCCTCACCGCGGCGCAGACCGTAGAAGAACTGGTTCTCCGACAGACCGGTGGTGTCGCCGTACTTGTCCCGATGCGCACGGAACTCGGCGGTCGGTCCGGGGAACAGCAACCGGTTGAGGGTCTCGCGACGCTCCAGCGAGGAACCATCGAGACCCGCCTGATCCGCCGCAGTCAGCGGGATCTCGGGCTTGGGCTCGTTGCGCCCAGCCAGCGCCTTGCTCCGGAACGGCTCCGGCCAGCCACCCGCCGGCTCACCGAGTTCCCCACGCAGGAACCCGATCACCGAATCCGGGATGTCGTAACGACCGGGATCAGCGGCGAAGTCCTCGATACCGACACCGGAACCCACCAGCGCCAAAGCCAGGTCACCGACCACCTTCGACGACGGGGTCACCTTGATCAAACGGCCGAGCAGCCGGTCTGCGGCCGCGTACTTGGCTTCGACCTCCTCGAACCGGTCACCCAGACCCAGCGCGATCGCCTGCTGACGCAGATTCGACAGCTGACCACCGGGAATCTCATGGGTGTAGACCCGCCCGGTGGGCGCCGGGAGCCCGGACTCGAACGGCGCGTACACCTTCCGCAACGCCTCCCAATACGGCTCCAGATCGCAGACATTCCGCAGATCCAGACCGGTGTCACGGTCGGTGTGCGCGGTAGCCGCGACGATCGCCGACAACGCCGGCTGCGAGGTGGTACCCGCCATCGCCGCCGACGCACCGTCCACGGCATCGGCACCGGCCTGCCACGCCGCCAGGTAGGTCGCCAGCTGACCACCCGGAGTGTCATGGGTATGCACATGCACCGGCAGATCGAAATTGCTGCGCAGCGCGGTGACGAGCTTCGCCGCCGACGGCGCACGCAACAGACCGGCCATGTCCTTGATCGCCAGCACGTGGGCGCCGGCGTCGACGATCTGCTCGGCCAGCTTCAGGTAGTAGTCGAGGGTGTAGAGCTGCTCGTCTGGATCGAGCAGGTCACCGGTGTAACTCAACGCGACTTCCGCGACAGCGGTACCGGTTTCACGCACCGCATCGATCGCCGGACGCATCTGGTCGACATTGTTGAGCGCGTCGAAGATCCGGAAGATATCGATACCGGTGGTCGCGGCCTCGGACACGAACGCGCGCGTCACCTGTTCGGGATACGGGGTGTAACCGACGGTATTGCGGCCACGCAACAGCATCTGCAAGCAGATGTTCGGCACAGCCTCACGCAGGGCGGCCAGCCGCTCCCACGGGTCTTCATGCAGGAACCGCAGCGCCACATCGTAAGTCGCGCCACCCCACGCCTCGATCGAGAGCAGTTCCGGGGTCAGCCGCGCGACATGCCCGGCCACACCCAGCAAACCGTTGGTGCGGACACGGGTGGCCAGCAGCGACTGATGCGCGTCACGGAAAGTGGTGTCGGTGACACCGAGCGCTTTCTGTTCCCGCAGAGCCCGCGCGAAACCCTCGGGCCCGAGAGTGAGCAGACGCTGACGCGAACCGTCCGGCGGCGGCAGGGTCAGGTCGATCGCGGGCAGCTTGTCATACGGGTACACCGTGGTCGGCCGTTCACCGTGCGGCTTGTTCACCGTCACATCGGCCAGGTAGCTCAGGATCTTGGTGCCACGGTCAGCCGAGGCACGCGAGGTGAGCAGCTGCGGACGTTCATCGATGAACGAGGTGGTCACCCGGCCCGCCTGGAAATCGGGGTCGTCGAGCACCGCCAGCAGGAACGGGATATTGGTCGTGACGCCACGGATGCGGAACTCGGCCAGCGCGCGACGAGCACGCGCGGCAGCAGCGGGCAGATCACGACCACGACAGGTCAGCTTGACCAGCATCGAGTCGAAGTAGGCACCGATCTCGGCACCCAGATTCGCCCCACCATCCAGACGGATACCCGCACCACCCGGCGTGCGATAGGCAGTGATCCGCCCGGTATCGGGCCGGAAACCATTGGCCGGGTCCTCGGTGGTGATCCGGCACTGCAACGCCGCACCACGAATCGACACCGTCTCCTGACTCAAACCCAGATCGGACAGGGACTCCCCCGCCGCGATCCGCAACTGCGCCTGCACCAGATCCACATCGGTGATCTCCTCGGTCACCGTGTGCTCCACCTGGATCCGCGGATTCATCTCGATGAACACATGATTACCGCGCTCGTCGAGCAGGAACTCGACCGTGCCCGCACAGCTGTAACCGATCTGGCGGGCGAAAGCCACCGCATCGGCGCAGATGCGTTCGCGCAGCGCGGGATCCAGATTCGGCGCAGGCGCCAGCTCGATCACCTTCTGATGCCGCCGCTGCACCGAACAATCCCGCTCGAACAGATGCATCACATTGCCGTGCTGATCAGCCAGGATCTGCACCTCGATATGACGCGGATTCACCACCGCCTGCTCGAGGAACACCGTCGGATCACCGAACGCCGACTCCGCCTCCCGCGACGCCGCCTCGATCGACTCACGCAACAGCTCGGGCGCGGCCACCCGCCGCATACCGCGACCACCACCACCGGCCACAGCCTTGACGAAGATCGGGTACTCGAGCTCGGCGGACGCGGCGAGCAACTCGTCGATATCGGCCGAGGGCGCGCTCGACTTCAAGACCGGCAGCCCGGCGGTGCGCGCCGCCTCGATCGCGGTCGCCTTGTTGCCTGCCATCTCGAGCACCTCGGCCGAAGGGCCGATGAAGGTGATTCCCTCACGCGCACACGCCGCCGCCAGGTCGGGATTCTCCGACAGGAAACCGTAACCGGGGTAGATGGCGTCGGCACCGGCCGACTTGGCCGCCTCGACGATCGCCTCGATCGATAGGTAGGCGCGAACGGGATGGCCCTGCTCACCGATCTGGTAGGACTCGGCTGCCTTCAGCCGGTGCACGGAATTGCGGTCCTCGTACGGGAACACCGCGACCGTTCCGATGCCGAGTTCGTAGGCCGCGCGGAAGGCACGGATGGCGATCTCGCCGCGATTGGCGACCAAGACTTTCGAGAACATTGGCCTACGGTACCCGGCCCCGGACCGGGGCCGGACAGGCAAGGTGGGTTCGTCGTATTCTTCACACCACATGCCCGCCGACCTGCGAAGTTGCGGTAATCCGGCCGTCACATCTCACCGCGCGGACCGCCAGGCGGTGCGGCCCGGCCGACCCGCGCGCAACCGCAGGTCACGGCCCCGCGCGCACGGCCGTGGTAGCTGCGGTCCCCGCACAGGCCTATGCTGGGCGGGCAGCTGGTTCGCCTGCGCGGTGGAAGAGTCGGAGCCCCGACCTCCCGCGCCGGCGTCGAAACTCGCACGGACAGCTTCCGTGCCGGGTGAGAGGGAACCCGGTGGGAATCCGGGACTGTCCCGCAGCGGTGAGCAGGAACGAACGCTGTCATCAGCACTGGGCACGATGCCTGGGAAGCGACGGCCAGTAGGTCGGTCGAGCACGACCGGTGCCCGCGAGTCCGAAGACCTGCCGACTGTGCCGGATACGCCGTATCCGGCGGCCACCGCCTCGTGGATCGGGCGCGCGGACCACCTCACCGACCTGTCCCGGCTGCGCCGGGGAGGTCTGTCCGGTCGTCGTGTCGTGCCCGCAAAAAGGCGTCGGCTCTCCCTGCACGACACTGGAGAAGCTCCGTGACTGTTTCCCCTACCCCGTTCACCGCAACGGTTCTCGGCCTGCCCCGGGTGGGCCCGAACCGCGAGCTCAAGCGGGCCACCGAGGCCTACTGGGCCGGCCGCGCCGACGCGGGCCACCTGCACACCGTCGGCCGGGAACTGCGCCGCGCGCAGCTGCTCGCGCTGCGCGCGGCGGGCCTGGACTCGGTGCCCGTCGGCACCTTCTCCTACTACGACCAGGTCCTCGACACCGCGGTGCTGCTCGGTGCCCTGCCGCCGCGCGTCGCCGGCATCGCCGACCCGCTGGATCGGTACTTCGCCGCCGCGCGCGGCACCGACACCGTCGCTCCGCTGGAGATGACCAAGTGGTTCGACACCAACTACCACTACCTCGTCCCCGAGATCGATGCCGAGACGGTCTTCACGCTGAATCCCACCAAGCTGCTGGCCGAGCTGGCCGAGGCGATCGAGCTCGGTGTCAGCGCCCGCCCGGTGGTGGTCGGCCCGATCACCTTCCTGAAGCTGGCCAAATCCACCGGCGGCGCGGCCCTGGACCGGCTGCCCGAGCTGATCACCCTCTACGGCGACCTGCTGATCCAGCTCGCCGAAGGCGGCGCGCAGTGGGTTCAGATCGATGAGCCAGTTCTGGTCACCGACCTGACCGACGCCGAGATCGCCCTCGTGCGCGACACCTACACCCAGCTCTCGGCGGTACCGCGGCGTCCGGCCATCCTGGTCGCCACCTACTTCGGGCATCCCGATGCCGCCCTCGGCGCGCTGGCCGACACGGGTATCGATGGCGTGGCGGTCGACTTCACCGCGGGCACCCGGGTCGCCGATCTCGCCTCGCTGCCCGCGCTGGCGAGCAAACTGCTCGTGGCGGGTGTCGTCGACGGCCGCAACATCTGGCGCACCGACCTCGACGCGGCCCTGAGCACGCTGGGCACCCTGCTCGGCAGCGCCGGTTCGGTCGCGGTATCGAGTTCGTCGTCGCTGCTGCACGTGCCGTACTCGCTGACCCCCGAGACCGGGCTCGACGAGCGGCTGCGGTCGTGGCTGGCCTTCGGTGCCGAGAAAGTCGCCGAGGTGCGCGTGCTGGCCACCGCCCTGACCACCGGCACCGACGCCGTCGCCACCGAGCTGGCCGCCGCGCGCGACGCGGCGCAGTCCCGGCGCACCGATCCGCGCCTGCACGTCGAGCAGGTCAGGGCCCGCCTGGCCGCCCTCGACGACAGCGACCTGAACCGTCTGCCCGCCGACGAGCGCCGCGCCCTGCAACGCGAGCACCTCGACCTGCCGCTGCTGCCGACCACCACCATCGGCTCCTACCCGCAGACCTCGGCGATTCGCCTGGCCCGCGCCGCGCTGCGCAAGGGCGAGATCGACGAGGCCGAGTACGTGCGCCGGATGCGGGCCGAGATCGCGGCGGTGATCACCTTGCAGGAGCAGCTCGGCCTGGACGTGCTGGTGCACGGCGAACCCGAGCGCAACGACATGGTGCAGTACTTCGCCGAACTGCTCGACGGCTTCGCCGCCACCGACAACGGCTGGGTGCAGTCCTACGGCACCCGCTGCGTGCGGCCGCCGATCCTGTTCGGTGACGTCTCGCGGCCGGACCCGATGACCCTGTCGTGGATCGGCTACGCCCAGTCGCTGACCACCAAGCCGGTCAAGGGCATGCTCACCGGGCCGGTGACCATCCTGGCGTGGTCGTTCGTGCGCGACGACCAGCCGCTGGGCGAGTCGGCCCGCCAGGTCGCGCTGGCCATCCGGGACGAGACCGTCGACCTGGAAGCCCAGGGCGCCCGCGTCATCCAGGTCGACGAGCCCGCCCTGCGCGAGCTGCTGCCGCTGCGCGCGGCCGACCAGCCCGCCTACCTGCGCTGGTCGGTGGACGCGTTCCGGTTGTCGACCGCTGGTGTGGCCGACACCACCCAGGTGCACACCCACCTGTGCTACTCGGAGTTCGGCGAGGTCATCTCGGCCATCGCCGGTCTGGACGCCGATGTCACCTCGATCGAGGCGGCCCGCTCGCACATGGAGGTGCTCGACGACCTGAACGCGGCCGGTTTCGCACTCGGCGTCGGTCCCGGTGTCTACGACATCCACTCGCCCCGGGTGCCCTCGGTCGAGGAGATCACCACCTCGCTGGCCGCGGCGTTGAAAGCCGTTCCGGCCGAACGGCTTTGGGTCAACCCCGACTGCGGACTGAAGACCCGCGGACCGGTGGAGGTCGAAGCGTCGCTGCGCAACCTGGTGACAGCGGCGGCGGCACTGCGCTGACCTGGCAAACCTCGTGAAACATCGTTGCGGGTGGAAGTCTTGCACCCGCAACGATGACCGCGGGCGCAGGCGCGTTTCGCACGCAGAAGAGGGGGCGTGCGAAACGCGCCGCACCCGCTTCGCACGTTACGCACCGGTAGCGGTACGCGAATATCCCTTGCCGGACTGGACATCTCCCGAGGTAATCGCCACTTTCAGCGAACATTGCAAACCTCGGGAGTTAGGATCTTCGACGTGCGGAAGATGTACGCGGGGGCCAGGCTACGACGGCTGCGCGAAGAACGGCGGATGACGCAAGCGGCACTCGCCAAATCGCTGGATCTCTCACCCAGCTATCTCAACCAGCTCGAACGCGATCAGCGGCCGCTGACCATTCCCGTTCTGCTGAAACTGAACTCGACCTTCGATCTCGACGTGCAGTTCTTCGCCGCCGATTCCGACGCGCGGCTGGTCTCGGACCTGCACGAGGTCCTGGTCGAGGCCGCGGGCGGCGGCGACACCGCGCCGATCACCGAAGTCGAGGAACTGGCCACCCGGCTGCCCGAGGTGGCCCGCATCGTCATCGCCATGCACCGGCGGCTGCGCGCGGCCACCGATCAGCTCGACCTGCTCTCCTCGCGCGTCGACACACCGAGCGGCGCGCCGGGCACCCCGATGCCCTACGAGGACGTGCGCGATTTCTTCTACGACCACCGCAACCACATCTCCACCCTCGACCACGCCGCCGAGCAGCTGTTCGAGGAATCCGGGCTGAGCATCGGCTCGCTGGACCGGCAACTGGCCAGAATCGCCGAGGAACGGGCCGGGGTCACCGTCCTGGTCCGCGGCGACGGCGCCGACCCGGCCATCCCGAAACGCCACTACGACCCCGACACCCGCACCCTCACCCTGGCCCGCAGGCTGCGGCCGGGTCAGCGGGCCTTCCAGATCGCCTCCACCCTCGGACTTCTGCTCTACGGCCGCGAGATCGACAATGTGCTCGCCGAATCCCGTGCGCTCACCGGCGAATCACGCACCCTCGCCCGGGTCGGGCTGGCCAACTATTTCGCGGGTGCGCTGATCCTGCCCTACGGCCGGTTCCTGCGCTCGGCCGAGGAATTGCGCTACGACGTGGACCTGCTCTCGCTGCGGTTCGAGGTCGGTTTCGAGACGGTCTGTCATCGGCTCAGCACCCTGCAACGCCAGGGCCAGCGCGGGGTGCCGTTCTTCCTGGTCCGCACCGACCGGGCGGGCAATATCTCGAAACGCCAGTCCGCCACCGCTTTCCACTTCTCCCGGGTCGGCGGCAGCTGCCCGCTGTGGGTCACCCACGAGGCCTTCGCCCATCCCGGCCGCATCCTCACCCAGATCTCGGAGATGCCCGACGGGCGCCGCTACCTGTGGATCGCGCGCACCACCCCGTCCGCGCCGCAGGGCTTCGGCGGCGCGTCGAAGAACTTCGTCATCGGGCTCGGCTGCGATATCGAGTACGCCGACCGGCTGGTGTACTCCCAGGGCGTGCAGCTCGACGATCCCCAGGTGGCCGTGCCGATCGGCGCGGGCTGCAAGGTGTGCGAGCGGCCGTCCTGCCCGCAACGCGCGTTCCCGCAGATCGGGCGGCCGCTCGCGGTAGCCGAACACACCAGCACCGACCTCCCCTACCCCCGCCTGCCACGCTAGGACCTGGTCGGCGTCATCACCCGGCGCCCGGTGGCCGGCGCACTCGAATCCGGCGTGGCGGGTCAGGACTTGGCGAGGTATTCGATGCGTTCGCCGTCGACGGCCGCGTGCATCATGCCGGCCAGACCGGGATGGCGGGCCAGGCCGGGGTCCTCGGCGACGACCTGCCTGGCCAGCTCCTGCGCCGCGGTGATCACCTCGAGGTCGTCGAGCAGCGACAGCAGCCGCAGCGAGCGGGCGGTACCGGACTGGGCCGCGCCGAGCACATCGCCTTCGCGGCGCTGACGCAGGTCAAGGATCGACAGCTCGAAACCGTCGGTGGTCGCTGCGACGGCTTCCAGGCGGGCCATCGCGGTGCCACCGGGCGCCGCGTCGGTGATCAGCAGGCACAGACCGGGGTGCTGCCCGCGCCCGATCCGGCCGCGCAGCTGGTGCAGCTGGCTCACGCCGAACCGGTCGGCGTCGACGATCACCATCACCGTGGCATTGGGCACATCGACACCGACCTCGACGACGGTGGTGCACACCAGCACGTCGATGGCGCCGTCGTTGAACTGGCGCATCACGTGATCTTTCTCGTCGGACGGCAGCCGTCCGTGCAGCAGCCCGACCCGCACCCCGGCCAGCGGCCCGGCACTGAGCGTCTCGTACATCTCGAGAGCGGCCTGGGTGGTCGGGCCTTCCTTCTCCTCGGCCTTCTTGCCTTTGGCCGGCGGCGCGTCGGGATCCTCACCGATGCGCGAGCACACCACATACGCCTGGCGGCCCTGCCCGACTTCTTCCACGATGCGCTCCCACGCGCGCTCGACCCAGCTCGGGTGCAGTTTGCGGGCAACGACTTTCGACGCGATCGGCGAGCGACCCTTGGGCAGCTGGGTGAGCGTGGAGGTTTCCAGATCGCCGAGGGTCGTCATGGCGATGGTGCGCGGGATCGGAGTCGCGGTCATCACCAGCAGATGCGGGCTGATGCCACCTTTGGCTTTGGCGCGCAATGCGTCTCGCTGTTCGACACCGAAGCGGTGCTGTTCGTCGACCACCACCAGGCCAAGATCGAAGAATTCGACCGCGTCCTGGATGAGCGCGTGCGTGCCGATGACCAGGCCCGCCTCGCCGGTCATCGCGTCCAGCAGCGCGGCCTTCTTGGCCGAGGCCGACATCGAACCGGTGACCAGCACCACCTTCGTCGCATGCTCGCCCGCGCCGAGCTCCCCCGCGGTGCCCAGATCGCCGAGCATCGCCCGCAGCGACCGATAGTGCTGGGCGGCAAGGACTTCGGTCGGTGCGAGCAGTGCGCACTGGCGGCCGGAGTCGACCACCTGCAACATGGCGTGCAGGGCGACGATGGTCTTGCCCGAGCCCACCTCACCCTGGAGCAGGCGGTGCATCGGGCGGGTGCGGGTGAGATCCTCGGAGATCTCGTCGATCACCTGCTGCTGGCCCTCGGTGAGTTCGAAGGGCAGCCGCTCGTCGAAGGCCGCGGCGATGCCGTCGGCGCGCGGCGGGCAGGCCGGGGCGGTGCGGCCCTCGACCTCGTGTCGGCGTTCGGCCAGCACCAGCTGCAAGGCCAGTGCCTCGTCGAAACGCAGCCGGTCCCTGGCTCGTTCGATGTCGAGCTTGTGTTCGGGCAGGTGGATCAGGCGCAGCGCGTCGGAGATTCCCAGGAGGTTGCGTTCGGCGCGCAGGTCGGCCGGGAGCGGATCGTCGATCGGGTCGAGCTGATCGAGGACCTGCCGGATACAGGCCAGCAGATCCCAGCTCTGCACCTTCGCGGTCGCCGGATAGACCGGGACGAATTCGCGCTCGAAGAACGCGGCATCCACTCCCCCAGCGCCTTTGGCGCTCTGGGCGAGCCCGCGCAGGGCGCCGCTGCCGCGCACCGAGGTGAGTTCCTCGACGCCGGCATCGGCGGTGTCCGGCAGGATCAGATAGTCCGGGTGTGAGAGGTTCCAGCGGTCGGGCCGCCACCAGTGCACGGTGCCCGACATCATCGCCCGCACACCGTCTTTGACCAGGTACCGCACCTTGTCGCCGTTGAAGAAGGTGGCCTCCACCGGGCGCTGGGCACCGGTGTCGAGCTGCACCTTCAGCAGCGAGCCGCGCCGGTTCTTCATCGGGCGCAGTTCGGTTTTGGTGATCCGGCCGATCACAGTGATGTGCGCGGACTCCTCCGGCTCCTCCTCGGTGAGCGGCTGCCCCTGGGTGGCATAGCGCGCCGGATAGTGGCGCAGCAGGTCTTCGACGGTGGTCATGTCGAAGGCCTCGGTCAGCCGGTCGGCCGCTTTGACGCCCAGCACATGATCGAGCCGGTCACTCAGTGTCGCCATCGTCTACTCGACCCCAATCTGCACCAGATCCGCTTGCTGCCCACCGGAATACACCACCACCTCGACGCCGGGGAAACCGGCCGTCACATGGTCGGTCAAGACCGGCGCCAGCTCGGGCCCCGCGTCCGCGCCCATCAGCAATGTCACCAATTCGCCGCCGAGACCGAGCATCCGGTCCAGCAGAATCCGTCCGGCTCCGACCACATCCGGGTCGATCACCACCACATCCTGGCCGACGAGGCCGAGGCCGTCGCCGGGCGAGCAGGTACCGACCATGGTCAGCGCCCGCACCCGCGCCGCCCGCAGCGCACCCCACCGCGTGGTCGCGGCCGCCTCGGACATGGCGAACGCGTCGTCGACCGCGATCCGCCCCCGATCGTGCATCGCGAGCGCGGCCAGCCCCTGCACCATCGAGGCGCTCGGCAACAGCAGCACATCGCGCGACCCGTCACGCGCGGCGACACCGACAGCGACCAGTTCCTGCGCGGGCAACGCCCCGTTGGGCAACACCAGCACCTCACGATGCGGCATGGCGCGAATCGCATGCAGCAGCGCGTGCGTATCGAACTGGCGATCACCGCGGAGCACCACCGCACCCGCGTCGGCGAACAGCCGCGCCGCCTCCGCACCAGCCACCACGGCGAGAATCCCACGATCGGCTTCGCCGGTGGACGCGACGTGCGCATTCACCCCGGCCTGCGCACCGGCCCTGCCCTGCACGTCAGCCCCGACCTGCGCATCGGCCCGGCCGAGCACGTTCGGCCCGGCAGGCACGTCGGCCCCAGCACCCGCGTCAGCCCCGACCTGCTCGCCGGCCCGGCCGAACTTGTTTGCCCAGGAATACACGTCCGTTCCGGCACGCACGCCGGCCCCGGCTTGCACGCCGCCTTCGGCAGGCATGTGGGCCCCGGAGTGGGTGGCCGCTTCCGCGTGTACGCCGAACGCCGGACGGGAATCGCCGGCGGCGCGATCGTTGCCGGCCGAGTGGTCGTGTGGGTCGCCGAATCCCGGTGTGCCCGGCCGGCCTGATCGGTTCGCGTGCGAATGGGTGCCGAGGTACCCGGCGGCCGTGGCATCGCGCACCGTGCCCGCCGACATCAGTACCTCCTCGTGGTGCCCACCGTGTGGTGCCGTCACCGCGAAACTCTCGATCCGGATACCGCTGAGCCGCCCGACCGCGAGCCCGGCCTCGATCGCGGCCCCCGCATCCCGGCAGTGCACATGCGCCGACCAGGTGCTGTCGCCGTCGCCGACCACCACCACCGAATCCCCGAGCACGGCGAGCCGGTCCCGCAGCGCCTCCGCCGCGGCCTCGTCGCTGCCCGAGATCAGATACATGACCTCGAAGTGCGGGTCCGGCGTCTGCTCCGGGTAGTCCCAGTCGTCGTCGGCGCGCGGGCCCGCACCCCCCGGCCGCCGATCGACCCCGGCTTCTTGCGCGGGCGACGACGGATCGGTGTCCGAGTTGCTGTCCACCCGTTCCCTGGCATAACTCGCGCGCGTCGGCGCCTCGCCGCACACCTCGGCGACCAGGCAATCGAGCAGCACCACGAGGCCACGGGCCCCGGCGTCGACCACGCCGGCCGCGCGCAGCACACCCAGCTGGGCCGGTGTCTCGTTCAGCGCGCGGGCGGCACCCTCGGCGGCGGCGCGCGCGACAGTGCTCAGCGACGGGTCGTCGGATTCGGCGGCGGCCACCGCGGCCCGATCGAGCACGGTCAGGATCGTGCCCTCGACCGGTGAACTCAGCCCGGTCCGCACCAGCACCGCCGCCCGCGTCAGCGCCACCCGCAACCGCTCCCCGGTCAGCGGCCCCTCGACCACCGCCTCGGCGATCCCGCGCAGCACCTGCGACAGGATGATCCCCGAGTTCCCCCGGGCTCCACTCGTCGCACCCCTGGCCAGCCCCCGCGCGACGCTATGCGCCGAGACCACGTCATCCACCGTCTCCTCGGCGCGGCGAACGGCAGCACCGCGCACGGAGTCGGCACCGTCACCGCGACCACCGGCGACCGCACCACCCGCCGTCAGCCGGTCGGCAGCGTGGGAACCAGAGTCTCGTTCGACGGCGGCGACGGCGGCGCGCATGGTGGCGAGGAGGTTGGTGCCGGTGTCGGCGTCGGCGATCGGGAAGACGTTGAGGGCGTCGATCTCGGCGCGGCGTTGTTCCAGGTCGGTGCGGCAGGTTCGGGCCCAGGTCAGTAACGCGGCGCCGTTCAGCGCCTCCCGCACGTGCGACACCGTCACCTCTCTCCCCGTTCCGGCGCCCGCGCGCCGAGCATCGCACGCCAGGTTAGCGCCAGCCGCCGACAGCGGTATGCTGACCGCGGACGGGCCCGTCATCCGGGCTGTGCTCGGCGTGTCGACCGGGACACCCGGTTTGGAAGATCACGGCCCGGCCAGCTACCCTTGCAGGGTTGCCTCGTGCGGCCCATCCGGTCTGCGCTGGCCGACGAAAGTCGGCAAGGCATTTGACGACATCAGTTTCCGGTACAGCGGGCATCCGTGCGCGCTGACCGCTTATGACATGAAGGAGCTCGCGACATGGCTGCCGTTTGCGACGTCTGCGCCAAGGGCCCCGGTTTCGGGAAGTCGGTCTCGCACTCGCACCGGCGCACCAACCGTCGCTGGAACCCGAACATCCAGACCGTGCGTGCGCAGGTTGCCCCTGGCAACACCCGCCGGATGAACGTGTGCACCTCCTGCCTGAAGGCGGGCAAGGTCGTCCGCGGCTGATTCTCAGCCCGTACATTCTGCCGACAGCACCCCGGCGCCCCGCGTGGGCGATCCGGGGTTTTGTCGTCGATGGGCACGGGCGTGACTGAGTGGCGGCTCGCGCCGCTCACCACTGCCCGCGTCACGGCGCTGGCCGCCTGTCATATCGCGAGCTGGCGCGAGGCCTACGACACGCTCGTCCCCGAGCACGTGCCGTCCGGTTTCGATCTGGACCGCTCGGCCACCACCTGGGAACGCCGCCGCGCCGAGGGCACCCATCGCATCCCCACCGCGCTCGCCGGTGACGAGCTGATCGGCTTCGCCGCCGCCACCGATGCCGAGCTCGAAGCCCTCTATGTCCGTGCGGCCTGGCACGGCACCGGTGTCGCCGACGCCCTCATCGACGCCGCCGCCCCGGGCTCGCCGTGCACGCTGTGGGTGTTCGCCGACTACCCGCGCGCCCACGGCTTCTATCGCAGGCACGGCTTCGCCGACACCGGCGTCCACCGCGTCGACCCGTTCACCATGCTGCCCGAACAGCTGTGGCGCCGCGCCGCTCGCTAATGTGACGCCATGAGTAGTTCTCCCGAACCGGTTCCCGCCGCCGAGATCGTCGACGGTGTCCTGCAGCTGACCATCGCCACCGCCGCCGCGGGCACATCGATGGACTTCGACCTGATCAACGCGGGCACCGCCGCGCTGCGCGACCTCGACCCGGGTGTCGGCGCCGTGCTGCTGACCGGCGCGGGCCGCAACTTCTGCGCGGGCGGCAATGTCGTGCACTTCGCCGCCGCCGAGGACCGTGGCGCCTACCTGCACCAGCTGGCGAGCGAACTGCACGACTTCGTGCGCGCGCTCGACGAGACCCCGGTGCCCGTCGTCGCCTCGGTGCACGGCTGGGCCGCCGGTGCGGGAATGAGCCTGGTGCTCGGCGCCGACATCGCGATCGGTGGACCGTCGACGAAACTGCGTCCGGCCTACCCCGGCATCGGCCTGAGCCCCGACGGCGGCATGTCCTGGCTGCTGCCGCGCATCGTCGGCGCGAGCCGCGCCAAGGAGATCCTGCTCACCGATGCCGTGATCGACGCCGACGAGGCCGTGCGCCTGGGCATCCTGAGCCGCGTCGTCGGCGACGACGACGTCCGCGCCGAAGCGCTCCAGGTCGCCCAGAGCTTCGTCGCAGGCCCGCGCACCACCTACACGGCCATGAAAAAGCTGCTGGCCCAGTCGCCCACAGCGACACTGGACCAGCAGCTCGATGCCGAACGCGACAGCATTTCCGCCGCCGCGAACGGCCGGATCGGCCAGGAAGGCGTCGACGCCTTCGTAGCCAAGCGCAAGCCCGACTACCTCGGGCTCAGCTGAGCAGAACTCAGCACGCAGCTCCTAGGGCGCTGAAGGTGTTCTGCAGGATGCAGGTCACCTTCGCGTTCACGCCGGAGGAGATGGTGGAGGTGCCGGTGGAGGTCCATTCCTCACCGATCTGGGTGGTGGCCACCGGCGCGGCCTGCTCGTCGTAGGGCTGGAGTGCCAGGCCGGCCGCGGAGGCCGAGGCCGCACCGGCGGTGAGGGCGGCGGCGACAGCGGCGGTCGCCACGGCGGCGCGGAGGGTGGTGCTGTGCATCGGGTTGTGCTCCTTCATCATTTTCTTCTGGTGCGGACGGCACCCCGGGTCAGGGCAGCCGCCAATCGACAGGTTCGGCGCCGAGTTCGTCGAGCAGTTCGTTGACCCGGGAGAAGGGCCGCGACCCGAAGAACCCGCGCGAGGCGGACAGGGGCGAGGGGTGGGCGGATTCGATATAGGGCACGTCGGCCTCGGCGAGGGTCGGCTTCAGCGAGCCTGCATCGCGACCCCAGAGCACCGCGACCAGCGGTTCGTCCCGGGCGACGAGCGCGCGGATGGCCTGCTCGGTGACCGCTTCCCAGCCCTTGCCGCGATGCGAGGCGGGTGTGCCGGGGGTGACGGTGAGCACCCGGTTGAGCAGCAGCACGCCCTGATCCGACCACGGACTCAGATCGCCGCAGCGGGGCGTATCGAAGCCCAGATCCTTGCAGTATTCGGCGAAGATGTTGGACAGACTGCGCGGGACCGGCGAAACATCCGGCGCGACAGAGAAACTCAGCCCCATCGCGTGACCGGGCGTCGGGTACGGATCCTGGCCGACGATCAGTACCCGCACCGCGTCGAACGGGCGCTGGAACGCACGCAACACGTTCTCCCCGGCGGGCAGATATCCGCGCCCCTGCGCGTTCTCGTCGCGTAAGAACTCGCCCATGTCGCTGATGCGGTCGGCGACCGGCTCCAGTGCCCGGGCCCAGCCCGGATCGATGATCTCCGACAGTGGTTTGGCACCCATGACCGCACAACCTATCGTTTCCGGCCGGTGGCGGTGGCGCCGGACCCTCGGAACGATTCCCAGCCGGTCCCACCGGTGGGCGCGGCACCGTCCACGGTGACACCGCTGCCTGCGCCGGCGACTCCGATCGGGCGCCAGCCCGGTGGCAGCGCGGTGCCCGCTGGCCAGGTTCCGGCGAAGGCGTGGTCCTCGCCACCGGCCAGAATCCATTGCGCCGCATCGGTATCGAGCCGTTCGGCGACCACGGCCAGCTCGGGATCGGCCAGCGCGGCGGCGTGCACGTCGATCGCGACGCCCGAGGCCGTCGCCAGGTGGCCCAGGTCGGCGAGCAGGCCGTCGGAGACGTCGGTGAGCGCGGTGGGAATCGTGGCGCCGAAGACGTCGATCACGGCGGCGTACGGCGGCTGCGGTACCCGGTGGACGGCCAGTGCCCGCGCGAAGGCAGGATCGGAAGTGTCTGCGCCGCAGGACAATACGGCCAGGCCGGCACCCGACCAGCCGAGGTCGCCGGCCACCGCGACGATATCGCCCACCCCGGCCCCCGCCCGCGTGATCGCGGCCTGGCCGCCGAGGTCACCGAACGCCGTCACCGAGATCACCAGCTGATCGCTGTCCACGAGGTCACCGCCGGCGATCGACCCGCCGGCGCGGGCCGCCTCGGTCCACATCCCGTCGGCGATGCCCTCGAGCAAGGCAACCGGGGTGTCACCTGGGCAGCCCAGCGAGACCACGAACGCGGTCGGCCGCGCACCCATCGACACGATGTCGGCCGCGTTCTGCGCGATCGCCTTGCGCCCGATCTCGACCGGTGCGGACCAGTCCAGCCGGAAGTGCCTGCCCTGGACGAGCATGTCGGTGCTCACCACGAACCGTCCGTCCGGCGCGGCGACCACCGCGGCATCGTCACCGGGGCCGAGCAGCACCTGCGGGCCGTGGCGCCGACCGGCGTTCATCCGGTCGATCACCGCGAACTCGCCCACCTCCCGCACCGTCCGCGCACGGCTGTCCTCGCTGATGACCGGCCCCTTCCCGCTGTGCTGCCGAGCTGACGAAATCGCCCCGACGGTACCCTTTCGGAGGCGATCGGACACCACCGACGGTGCACCCGATACCACTGAGCGGAAAGGACCACACGGCTATGGCGGCGGATTCGTCGGACCCAACCAACGATCGCGACGAGGCGGCACCCGCCGGGGCCGGAGCCGATGACGACGCTTCGTCGCCGTACTCCCCCGCGCTGATCGCGACCGCGGTCGCCCTGCCGGTGGTGCTGATCGTCGGCATCCTGGTCGCCGCCTTCATCGTCGCGCGCGCCCCCACCGAACGCGAGCCACTGGCCCTCGGCCCCGTTCCGGCGCCCGCCGACGACGGTCCCGCCTGCCTGGCGCTGCTCCCCGCCCTGCCTGCCGATCTTCCCGGCGACTACACCAAGTCCACCCTCGTCGAGCCCGCTCCGGCCGCCACCCGCGCCTGGCAGCTCGCCGACGGCGGCGAACCGATCGTCCTGCGCTGCGGCCTGGACCGCCCGCTCGAGTTCAATCGCGCCTCACCGCTCACCGAGATCAACGGCGTGCAATGGTTCCAGGTCCGCGACGAGCTGAGCCAGGTCGGCACCTGGTTCGCCGTCGACCGCGAGACCTACATCGCGGTGACCGTCCCCGACGGCTCCGGCACCGGCGCCATCCAGACGATCTCCGACACCATCACGGCAACTCTCCCCGCCCGCGAGCCGACCCCGGGAGAATTGTAGTTTCGGGGTACTCAGCGCAAGCCGGTGCCTCGGGCCACCGCTGACTCGATCAGGGTGGAAACCAGTGTCGGGTAGTCGATTCCGGTCGCTTCCCACATGCGGGGGTACTGCGAGATCGGGGTGAAGCCGGGCATGGTGTTGATCTCGTTGATCACCGGGCCGTCGGCGGTGACGAAGAAGTCGACGCGGGCCAGGCCCTGGCAGTCCAGGGCGCGGAAGGCGCGCACCGACAGTTCGCGGATCTGGTCGGCGACGTCGTCGTCGAGCTTGGCGGGGACGTCGAATTCGCAGACGTCGTCGAGGTATTTGGTGGCGAAGTCGTAGAACTCGGGCGCGGCCGCGTCGGCGTCGGGCATCCTGATCTCGGAGACCACGCTGCCGCGCACCTGACCGTCGGCGAATTCCAGGACGCCGCACTCGACTTCGCGTCCGACGATGCCCGCCTCCACGATCACCTTCGGATCGTGTTCGCGGGCGACGGCGACGGCGGCGTCGAGATCGGCCCAGTCGGTGATCTTGGTGATGCCGATGGAGGATCCGCCGCGAGCGGGCTTGACGAACGCGGGCAATCCGAGCCGCGCCCGGTCCGCCTCGGTCACTGTCGCGGTGCCCGGACGTAACACCACCTGGGTGCCGACAGGTAACCCCTCGGCCGCCAGCAACTTCTTGGTGAACTCCTTGTCCATGCCGGCAGCACTGGCCAGCACGCCCGCGCCGACGTAGGGCACACCGGCCAGTTCGAGCATTCCCTGCAGGGTGCCGTCCTCGCCGAACGGGCCGTGCAGGATCGGGAACACCACATCGACGCGGCCCAGCGCGGCCGCCGGATCGTCGAGGGCGACCAGCGCGCCGGATCGGCCCGGGTCCGCTGCCAGCGTCAGCGCGGTACCGGCGGCGTCGACCGCGGGCAGCGCGTCGTGGCTGAGCTCGAGCTGACCGATCCCCTCGGCCAGCACCCAGCTGCCGGTGGTGGTGATGCCGATCGGCACCACCTCGTAGCGCTCGGGATCGAGGTTGCGTAGCACGCTGCTCGCCGACACACACGACACGGCGTGCTCGCTGCTGCGCCCGCCGAAGACCACAGCTACCCTGATCCGGTTCGTCATGACCGTCAACTTAGTGGGTTATCGGCGCTGTGCGGGCATCGGCCTTACTCCGGCTTGATCTTTCTACCGAGCAGACTGTCGACGGCCTCGTTCACCGAAAGTCCCTCGTGACACACCCGGTGCACGGCGTCGGTCAGCGGCATCTCCACCTGGTGCGCGGCCGCGAGCGCGCGCACCGATGTGCACGACTTCACACCTTCGGCCACCTGACCGTTGGTCGCCTCCTGCGCGGCCTGCATCGAGCCACCCGACCCGAGCACATAGCCGAAGGACCGGTTGCGCGACAGCGGCGAGGTACAGGTCGCCACCAGATCGCCCACCCCGGCCAGCCCGGCCAGCGTCACCGGCTGCGCGCCGAGCGCGACCCCGAGCCGCATGACCTCGGCGAGCCCGCGGGTGATCAGGCTGGCGACCGAGTTGTCACCCAAACCCATCCCCGAGGCGATGCCGCAGGCCAGCGCGATGACGTTCTTGCACGCGCCGCCGATCTCGCAGCCGATCACATCGGTATTGGTGTACGGCCGGAAGTACCCGGTGGCACAGGCCCGCTGCGCCACCCCGGCCCGTTCGCTGTCGGTGCACGCGATCACCGTCGCCGCGGGCTGACGTTCGACGATCTCGTGCGCCAGATTCGGCCCCGACAGCACCGCGATGCGACTGGCCTCGGCTCCGGTGACCTCCGCGATCACCTGACTCATCCGCAGCAGCGTGCCGGTCTCGACCCCCTTCATCAGACTCAGCAGCGTGGCATCGGACCCGATATCGCCCTTCCACAGATCCAGGTTCGCCCGCAGCGACTGCGAGGGCACCGCGAGCACGACCAGGTCCGCACCGTCGAGCGCGACCCGGTGGTCGTCGGTGGCTCGCACCGGCGGCAGCTGCACGCCGGGCAGGTAGAACGGATTGCGATGATCGGTGTCGAGCGCCTGGGCCACCTCAGCACGTCTGGCCCAGATCGTGACATCGGTCCCCGCCTCCGCCAACACCTTTGCGAACGCCGTACCCCACGACCCCGCACCCATAACCGCCGCCCTCGTCATCAGCCCAATATGCCATGGAAGGATTGATGCCATGCGTCCGCACACCGTGCACGCCGTGATGGCGGTCAAGCACATCGACCGGGCCAAGAGCCGACTGGCCGGCATCCTCACCGCCGAGCAGCGCGGGCAGCTCGTCCTGGCCATGTTCGCCGACACCGCCGCCGCGGCCACCGCCGTGCCGGAGGTGCTCTCGCTGACCGTGGTCACCCCCGATCCGCTCGTCGCCGCCCGCGCCGCCGAACTGGGCGCGCACGTGCTGGCCGAACCGGCGGGCGCCGCGGATCCGCTCAACGCCGCGCTGTCCGCCGGCGCCGCGGACGTGCGCGACCGGCACGGCCCGACTCCCCTGCTCGCCCTGCAGGCCGACCTGCCCGCCCTGCGCCCGGCCGAGCTGGCCGAGCTGCTCGGAACCGCCCCGGCCGGCGCGCGCTCGGTGGTGATCGATCACACCGGCACCGGCACCGCCGCACTACTGGTCGGCGACGGCACCGCCGCGCTGGCACCCCGATTCGGCGCCGGATCGGCCAGCGCCCACCGCGCGGGCGGGGCGCGGCCGCTGTCCGGGCACTGGCCCGGCCTGCGCTACGACGTGGACACCCCCGCCGACCTCGACGCCGTCCGCGCGCTGGGCGTCGGCCGCCGCACCGCGAGCACCCTGCGCGAATTCGGTCTGACCACACCGGAAAGTGATCCCGTTCGCACCGTCTGCTGATCGATCGTCGCGCGCTGTTCAGCCGAGCCGAACTGGACAGGTGTCATGCTGCGGACTGCCCGGTTCGTAAGGGATGATCGATGACGTGAGCGACACGGAAACGATCAAGCAGCAGCCCCCGATTTCCCCGCCACCTGCCGCGGCCGCGGCAGCGGGCGGTGACGGCCTCGCGCGACGATTGCCCCGCGATCGCTATCTGAACCGGGAACTGAGCTGGCTCGACTTCAACGCCAGGGTGCTGGCGCTGGCCGAGGACGCCTCGCTGACGTTGCTGGAGCGCGCCAAGTTCCTGGCCATCTTCGCCTCCAATCTCGACGAGTTCTACATGGTGCGGGTCGCGGGGCTCAAACGTCGCGCCGAGACCGGACTGTCGGTGCGCTCGGCGGACGGTCGCTCCCCGTCCGAGCAGCTGGAGATGATCACCGCGCGCGCCCAGGAACTGGCGGTGCGGCACGCGAATGTCTTCCTCGACGAGGTGAACCCGGCGCTGGCCGCCGAGGGCATCGACATCATCGGCTGGGCCGATCTCGACGACGACGAACGTCATCGACTATCGGGCTACTTCACCGACCAGGTGTTCCCGGTCCTCACCCCGCTCGCCGTCGACCCGGCGCACCCGTTCCCCTACATCTCCGGCCTGAGTCTCAACCTCGCGGTGACGGTGAAGGACATCGGCACCGGCGGTGAGCACTTCGCCCGCGTGAAGGTGCCCGACAATGTCGACCGTTTCGTGCGCGTGCGCCGCACCGAAGCCCCCTCGGCGATCGCGGCCTTCCTGCCGATGGAAGACCTCATCGCCGCGCACCTGGATCTGCTGTTCCCCGGTTTGACCGTGGTGGAGACGCATTCGTTCCGGATCACCCGCAACGCCGACTTCGAGGTCGACGAGGACCGCGACGAGGACCTGCTGCAGGCGATGGAACGCGAACTCGCGCGCCGCCGTTTCGGCAAGCCGGTGCGGCTCGAGGTCTCCGACGACATGACCGAGCACATGCTGGAGTTGCTACTACGTGAGCTGGAGGTCGACCCCGCCGACGTCATCCAGGTGCCCGGTCTGCTCGACCTGTCCTGCCTGTGGCAGGTGTACGGCGTCGACCGCCCGGATCTCAAGGACGCGCCGTATGTTCCGGCCACCCCGGCCGCCTTCGGCGAACGCGAGACCCCGCGCAATGTCTTCTCCGCGCTGCGCGAGGGCGATGTGCTGGTGCACCACCCCTACGATTCGTTCTCCACCAGCGTGCAGCGCTTCATCGAGCAGGCCGCCGCCGACCCGCAGGTGCTGGCGATCAAGCAGACCCTCTACCGCACCTCCGGTGACTCCCCCATCATCAACGCGCTGATCGAGGCGGCCGAGGCGGGCAAGCAGGTCGTCGCGCTGGTCGAGATCAAGGCCCGCTTCGACGAGCAGGCCAACATCAAATGGGCACGCGCGCTGGAACAGGCGGGTGTGCACGTGGTCTACGGCCTGATCGGCCTCAAGACCCACTGCAAGACCTGCCTGGTGGTGCGTCGCGAGGGTGCCACCATCCGGCGCTACTGCCACATCGGCACCGGCAACTACAACCCGAAGACCGCGCGCCTCTACGAGGACGTCGGCTTGTTCACCGCGGCACCGGAAATCGGCGCCGATCTGACCGACCTGTTCAATTCGCTGACCGGTTACTCCCGCAAGGAGGACTACCGCAATCTGATGGTCGCGCCGCTCGGGGTGCGGGCCGGCATCGTCGAACGCATCGACCGCGAGACCGAATTGGCCGCCACCGGCGCCGCGGCGGGCATCCGGATCAAGGCCAACGCGATCGTCGACGAGCAGATCATCGACGCCCTCTACCGCGCCTCCCAGGCGGGCGTGCCGGTCCAGATCGTCGTGCGTGGCATCTGCGGGCTGCGCCCCGGCGTGCCGGGCCTGAGCGAGAACATCGAGGTGCGCTCGATTCTGGGCCGCTTCCTCGAGCATTCCCGGGTGCTGCAGTTCCGCGCCCAGGACGAGACCTGGATCGGCAGCGCCGACATGATGCACCGCAATCTGGACCGCCGCGTCGAGGTGATGGTGCAGGTCAAGGATCCGCGCCTGACCGAGCAGCTCGGTGCCGTGTTCGATTCCGCGCTCGATCCGACGACCCGCTGCTGGGTGCTGCTGCCCGAGGGCACCTGGCAGGCCAGTCCGACCGACGCGGCGGCCGATCAGGTCCGCGACCACCAGCAGTTCCTCATGCGGCTGCGCCGGCCCGATCAGCCGTGACCATGCGTGATCCTCAGGTGCGGCCGAATATCCACGCGGCAGGCGCGGTGCTGTGGCGACCGGGACCGGGCGGGCCCGAGATCGCCGTGATCCACCGGCCGAAATACGGTGACTGGTCGCTGCCCAAGGGCAAGCTCGATCCCGGGGAGACCCCGGTGGTGGCGGCGCTACGCGAGGTCGGTGAGGAAACCGGCCTGCCGTGCACGCTGGGGCGCTATCTGGGCCATGTCACCTATCCGATCCCGGGCCATCGGCTACTCAAGCGGGTCGACTACTGGGCGGCCGAGGCCGCGGCCGGGGAATTCACCGTCAACGCCGAAGTCGACCAGCTGCGCTGGTTCCCGCTCGATCGGGTGATGGACCAGCTGTCGTATCCGATGGACCGCCAGGTGGTGCGGATGTTCGCGCGGCTGCCCGCGCGCACGAACACCGTGCTGCTGGTGCGTCACGCCAAGGCGGGCAAGCGCCACGGTTTCGACGGGCCCGACGCGCTGCGTCCGCTGGAGGCCGCCGGACAACTGCAGGCGAAGGCATTGGTACCGAACCTGTTGGCGTTCGGCGCATCCGAGATCCATTCGGCCGATCCACTGCGCTGTATCCAAACCGTTACCCCGTTGGCCGAACAGCTGAACGTCGAAATCAATTGCGAGCCAATGTTTTCCGAGCAAGGTTACGATTCAGCGAAAAGCGCGGCACGGCAACGATTTCTGTCGTTGGTAACAGATCGGGGTGTACCGGCGGTGTGCAGTCAGGGCGGGGTCGTTCCCGATCTGGTGCAGTGGCTCGCCGAGCGCGGCGGACTGTCGCTGCCGTCGGCGCGCAATCGCAAGGGCAGCGTCTGGGCATTGTCGTTCGTCGCGGACCGATTGGTCGCGGCCGACCATATGGACCGTTCCCTGTCGACGGGAATCGTCACCGCCTGATTCGCTCGAACTACCCCGGACAGCCGAAACGGCCCCGCCGAAAGCGGGGCCGTTCTCGGTCCAGTGGTGGGTGATGCGGCTTACGTGCCCATTCCCCGACCCGATCCTGCTGCGGCAGGATCAACGAGCACGACGGGCAGCAGTCTTCTTAGCAGCAGTCTTCTTAGCAGGAGCCTTCTTGGCGGCGGTGGTCTTCTTGGCCGCCGTGGTCTTCTTGGCGGCCGCGGTGACCTTCTTGGCCGGCGCCTTCTTGGCCGCGGTCACTTTCTTTGCCGCCGTGGTCTTCTTGGCGGCGGCCGTCTTCTTGGCCGCCTTGGCTGCCGTGGTCTTCTTGGCGGCGGGTGCCTTGGTGGCTGCCTTACGGGCGGTGGTCTTGGCCGGACCCTTCGACGGCGTGGCCTTCTTGGCCGCCGTCTTCTTGGCCGCGGTCTTCTTGGCCGCCGCCTTCTTCGCCGCCACCGGGGCGTTCACGCCACGCTTGACGGCGGGGCCGGACGCGGCCAGCTTCTGCTTACCCGCGATCACCGCCTTGAACTGAGCGCCCGGCCGGAAGGCAGGCACCGAAGTCGCCTTCACCTTCACGGTTTCACCGGTACGCGGGTTACGGGCAACCCTGGGGGCACGCTTGCGCTGTTCGAACACACCGAAACCGGTGATGGTGACGCTCTGACCTTTGTGCACGGCACGGACGATGGTATCGACCACGTTCTCGACAGCCGCGGTAGCCGTACGCCTGTCCGTACCCAACTTTTCGGTCAGAACGTCGATCAGTTCCGCCTTGTTCATTGAATCCTCCGCAGACTAATGGCCCGTCGTCGGACCGACTAGGTACCACGGTAAACCCAGTTTGGGCAAGAGTCTATGTGCCACGCCAAAATTCATGTGGTTTAGCACACGTCCAGCTACCGCCCCCAGGGAAGCGCCGCCAATCGTCCCCGGTGATTACGCCTGCGAAATAGGCTCCGGCAGCGTCACGGGTTTCCATGACGGCCTTCCCTTTTCGAACTCGCCGATGGCGTCGGCTTGCCGCAGCGTGAGGCCGATGTCGTCCAAACCCTCCAGCAGGCGCCACCGGGTGTAGTCGTCAATTTCGAACGGCAACACGACGGTTCCCGCCGTGACGGTGCGTGCGGTCAGGTCGACAACCAATTCGAGCCCGGGCTGTTCCTCGATCAGCTTCCACAGCATTTCGACATCGTTCTGTGACATCTGCGCGGCCAGCAGACCGCCCTTCCCCGCATTCCCGCGGAAGATGTCGGCGAAACGCGACGAGATGACGACCCGAAAGCCGTAGTCCGACAGCGCCCACACGGCGTGCTCACGGGAGGAGCCGGTACCGAAATCCGGACCGGCCACCAGCACGCTGCCGTGCCGGTAGGGCTCGGTGTTCAGAATGAAGTCCGGATCGGCCCGCCAGCCCGCGAACAGGCCGTCCTCGAAACCGGTGCGGGTCACTCGCTTCAGGTAAACGGCGGGGATGATCTGGTCGGTGTCGACATTGGACCGGCGCAGCGGGACCCCGACGCCTTTGTGAACGGTGAAGGCTTCCATAACGATTCTCCTACAGATCGGCGGGCGAGGACAGGGTGCCGCGGACCGCGGTGGCGGCGGCGACCAGCGGCGAGACCAGGTGGGTACGGCCGCCCTTACCCTGTCTGCCTTCGAAATTGCGGTTCGAGGTCGAGGCACAGCGCTGACCGGGTTCGAGCTGATCCGGATTCATGCCCAGGCACATCGAGCAGCCCGCCTGGCGCCATTCCGCGCCCGCCGCGGTGAAAATCTCGCCGAGTCCTTCTTTTTCCGCCTGGGCGCGCACCCGCATCGACCCGGGTACGACCAGCATTCGCACGCCGTCGGCGACGTGGCGGCCCTTCAAAACATCGGCGACCGCGCGCAGGTCCTCGATCCGGCCGTTGGTGCAGGAACCGACGAATACGGTGTCGACGGTAACCTCGCGCAGCGGCATTCCCGGCGTCAGGTCCATGTAGCGCAAGGCCTTCTCGGCGGCGTCGCGCTCGCTCTCGTCGGAGATCTGGGCGGGATCGGGCACGTTGGCGCCCAGCGGCAGGCCCTGGCCCGGGTTGGTGCCCCAGGTGACGAACGGGGTCAGCGCGTTCGCGTCGATATGGACCTCGGCGTCGAATTCCGCGCCCTCGTCGGTGGTCAGCGCGTCCCAGGCGGCCACCGCGGCATCCCAGTCGGCTCCCTGCGGCGCGTGCGGGCGGCCCTTCAGGAATTCGTAGGTCACCGCGTCCGGGGCGATCATGCCCGCGCGTGCGCCCGCTTCGATGGACATGTTGCAGATCGTCATCCGCGCTTCCATCGACAGCTTGCGAATGGCCTCGCCGCGGTATTCCAGGACATAGCCCTGGCCGCCGCCGGTGCCGATCTGGGCGATCACGGCCAGGATCAGGTCCTTGCTCGTGACGCCGGGCGCCAGTTCACCGTCGACGGTGATGGCCATCGTCTTGAACGGGCGCAGCGACAGCGTCTGGGTGGCCAGCACGTGCTCGACCTCGCTGGTGCCGATGCCCATGGCCAGCGCGCCGAACGCGCCGTGGGTGGAGGTGTGGCTGTCACCGCACACCACGGTCATGCCCGGCTGGGTCAGGCCGAGCTGCGGGCCGACCACGTGCACGATGCCCTGCTCGCGATCGCCCATCGGGTGCAGGCGAACGCCGAACTCGGCGCAGTTGTGGCGCAGGGTCTCCACCTGGGTGCGCGAGACCGGGTCGGCGATCGGCTTGTCGATATCGACGGTGGGGACGTTGTGGTCCTCGGTGGCGATGGTGAGATCGGGACGGCGCACCGGCCTGCCCGCCGCGCGCAGACCGTCGAAGGCCTGCGGGCTGGTCACTTCGTGCACGAGGTGCAGATCAATGTAGATCAGGTCGGGTTCGCGGGAGGAACCTTCGCCTTCGCCTGGGACGACGACGTGCTGTTCCCACACCTTCTCGGCCAGTGTGCGGGCGCGCTCGGCCATTGCTTGATCACCTTTCGACGGACATACTTGGAATCTCAAGATATGAGACGTTAGTATCGTTCTATGAGACAGCATAGCGGTATCGGAGTTCTCGACAAAGCCGTGGCGGTGCTCTACGCCGTCGCGGACGAGCCTTGCGGTCTCAACGACCTGTGCACCCGCACCGGCCTGCCCCGCGCCACGGCGCACCGGCTGGCGGTCGGGCTGGAGACCCATCGGCTGCTGGCCAGGGACGGCAACGGGCTGTGGCGCCCCGGCCCCGCGCTCAGCGAGCTGTCGGCCGGCGCGGCCGATCCACTGGTGGAGGCCGCCGGTGCCATTCTGCCCCGGCTGCGCGAGATCACCGGCGAAAGTGTCCAGTTGTACTGCCGCGACGGCAACGCGCGCGTCTGCGTGGCCGCGCTGGAGCCGCCGGTCGGCCTGCGTGACACCGTGCCCGTCGGCTCCCGGCTGCCGCTCACCGCGGGCTCGGCGGCCAAGGTGCTGCTCGCCTGGGTGGACCCGGAACTACAGCGCACCGTCCTGGCTGACGCCGTGTTCGGCGATCGGGCGCTGGCCGAGGTCAGGAAGCGGGGCTGGGCGCAGAGCGCCGCAGAACGCGCGCAGGGCGTCGCGAGTGTGTCCGCGCCGGTGCGCGACGCAGGCGGGGTGGTGGTGGCCGCGGTCTCGGTCTCGGGCCCGATCGACCGGATGGGCCGCCGTCCCGGCGCGCGCTGGGCCGCCGACCTGGTCGCCGCCGCCGAGGCGCTGCACAAGCGGTTGTGAACGAGAAAGACCCCCGGCCGAATTCGACCGGGGGTCTTTCTTTGTAGCCCCGACGGGATTTGAACCCGCGCTACCGCCTTGAGAGGGCGGCGTCCTAGGCCGCTAGACGACGGGGCCTCGGACGATCTCACCGAAGTGAAACCTTGCTGGGGTACCAGGACTCGAACCTAGAATGGCTGAACCAGAATCAGCTGTGTTGCCAATTACACCATACCCCAAGGATGGAAACGCCCGACCTTGCATCTCACCGACTGGTTGTCGGTGTTGCGAGGCCGTGTTCCGCGGCGAGGAGAAGATTACCAAACATAGCGGGGTAAACTACAAATCGCCTGGTCAAAGGGCCCTTTTCGGCCGATTTCGGGGCCTGGGGCCGGGGCGGGAAGCGGGGCGGTGCCGCCTCCCGCCGCCACCGCCCTACGCCGCGGGCGGCGCCCAGCCGCGCGCCGCGCGCAACCGGTCCAGCGAGACCTCGCGGCCCAGCAGTTCCATCGACTCGTAGAGCGGCGGGCTGATGTGCGAGCCCGTCACCGCCACCCGCACCGGCGCGAACGCCTTGCGCGGCTTGAGCCCCAGATCCTCGATCAGCGCCTTCTTCAGCGCCTCCTCCAGCGCGGGCGTCGTCCACTCGGTCAGCGGCTCGATCGCGGCGAGCGCGGCATCGAGCACCTGATCGGCCTCGGCGCCCAGATTCTTGGCGCCCGCGGCGGCATCGATCGCGAACTCGGCCGGCGCGACGAACAGGAACTTCAGCAGATCCCACGCGTCGGCGAGCACCACGATGCGGGTCTGCACCAGCTCGGCGGCGGCCAGGAAGGCCTTCTCGTCGATATCGGCGCCGATATGACCCTGCGCGGTCAGGAACTCACGCAAACGGTGACCGAAATCGCCCGGCTCGAGCAGACGAATCTGCTCGGCATTGATCGCGTCGGCCTTCTTCTGATCGAAACGGGCCGGATTCGAATTCACTGTCGAAATATCGAATGCCGCCACCATCTCCGCCATGGAGAACACATCGCGGTCCTCGGCGATACTCCAGCCGAGCAGTGCGAGATAATTCAGCAAACCCTCGGGAATGAATCCCCGATCGCGATGCAGGAAAAGATTGGATTCCGGGTCGCGCTTGGACAGTTTCTTGTTGCCCTGGCCCATCACGAAGGGCAGGTGACCGAACTCCGGCGTGAACTCGGCAACCCCGATACGCTGCAGCGCGGCATACAGCGCGAGCTGTCGCGGGGTCGAGGAGAGCAGATCCTCACCGCGCAGCACATGGGTGATCCGCATCATCGCGTCGTCGACCGGATTCACCAAGGTGTAGAGCGGATCGCCATTCCCACGGGTGAGCGCGAAATCGGGGACAGTCCCCGCTTTGAAGGTTGTTTCCCCGCGCACGAGATCATTCCAGGCGAGATCCTGGTCGGGCATCCGCAGTCGGACCACTGCTGGTCGACCTTCGGTTTTGTATGCCGCGATCTGCTCGGCGGTGAGGTCCCGATCGAAATTGTCGTAACCGAGTTTCGGATCACGACCGGCGGCCCGATGCCGGGCCTCCACCTCCTCCGGCGTGGAAAACGCCTCATAGGCCTCGCCGGCCGCTAGCAGCCTGCGCACCACGTCCAGATGCTGGTCGCGGCGCAGCGACTGCCGGTAGGGCTCGTAGGGGCCACCGACCTCGGGCCCCTCGTCCCAGGTCAGGCCCAGCCAGCGCAGCGCGTCCAGCAGCGCGCGGTAGGAATCCTCGGAATCGCGTGCCGCGTCGGTGTCCTCGATGCGGAACACGAAGCTGCCGCCGTGATGGCGCGCGTACGCCCAGTTGAACAGCGCAGTGCGCACCAGTCCCACGTGCGGCGTGCCGGTCGGCGACGGGCAGAAACGGACCCGTACTTCAGTCATGACTCTCTTCTCCGCTGGTCTCAGCGCTTGGTGGCAACAGGATTGGTGAGGGTGCCGATGCCCTCGACGGTGACCGACACGTTCTGCCCGGCCCGCAGCGGGCCGACGCCTTCCGGTGTGCCGGTGAGGATCACGTCACCGGGCAGCAGCGTCATCACGGTGCTGATCCATTCGATGACCTTCGGGATGTCGTGCAGGAACAGCGACGTGCGGCTGCGCTGGCGGACCTCACCGTCGACCTCGGTGACGATCTCCAGATCGCCGGGGTCGAGCGAGGTTTCGATCCACGGGCCGAGCGGGCAGAAGGTGTCATAACCCTTGCCCCTGGTCCACTGTCCGTCGTGTCGCTGCTGGTCACGGGCGGTGACATCGTTGGCGACGGTGTAGCCCAGGATCACCTCGGCGGCCTTGGCGGCGGACACGTCCTTGCACGGGCGACCGATCACCACGGCCAGCTCGCCCTCGTAGTCGACCTGGGAAGAGCTGGGCGGCAGGATGATCGGGGCGTTCGGGCCGACGATCGAGGTGTTCGGCTTGAGGAAGATCACCGGATCGACCGGCGCCTCGCCGCCCATCTCGGCCGCGTGCGCGGCGTAGTTCTTACCGATGCAGATCACTTTGCTCGCCAGGATCGGCGCCAGCAGGCGGACATCGGCCAGCGGCCAGCTCCGGCCGGTGAACGTCGGCGAGCCGAACGGGTGTTCGGCGATCTCCTTGGCGACAGCGTCGCCGCCGTCGCCGTCGATGCTGACGAACGCGACTCCATCGGGACTGGCAACTCGACCTAAGCGCATGCCCCGGAGTCTATCGAGGCGCGCCCACCTGCCCGAACGCACCCGGGAGGCGGTGCCACCCCACTGCGCGAATGCGACCGAACTCACACGGCTGTGATTCGAAGTCGACTGCCCCCGTGCGGCATTCGCCCTGCGGCTGCGGGGCGTCGCATGTGATCTGTCAGACACCTGATCCGAGGATCACAAACAGCGGTCAGCGGTGTAGCGTGATCTTCAATGTTCATAACTTGAGACATCAATCTCAAATATTGAGATGCAATCGTGCAATCCGAGCGAGGTGGTAATCGTGACACAGGTGCGGCCGACGGCCGAGGTGACCGGAATCGGTAGCGGCAGACGCTGGCTGATGCTCGCCCTCGGTGTCTTCGCGCAGACCGCGAGCTCGATGTTCATCCACGGCACCCCGTTCCTGCTGCCCGCCCTCACCGCGCGCGGGGATTCGCTGGCCGCGGCAGGCGCGCTGGTGGCGCTGCCGACCGTCGGCCTGGTGTGCACCCTGATCGCCTGGGGCTATGTCGTCGACCGGATCGGCGAGCGGGTCGTGCTGGTCGCGGGCACGGCGGTGATGTTCGTCGCAGGTGTGGGCGCCGCCCTGGTCGACAACACCCTCGCCTTCGGCGCGCTGTTGCTGCTGGGCGGCATCGGCGCGGCCAGTTCCAACGGCGCCAGCGGCCGGGTGATCGTCGGCTGGTTCCCGCCGGACCGGCGCGGCCTGGCGATGGGCATCCGCCAGACCGCCCAGCCACTGGGCGTCGGCCTGGGCGCGCTGAGCATTCCGTGGGTCGCCCAGCAGCACGGCATCAGCGCCGCACTGCTGGTACCCGCCGTCATGGCCGGACTGGCCGCCGTCGGCTGCCTGGCCGGCATCGTCGACCCGCCGCGCCCGGCCACCAAGGCCGCCGACCGCGCCAACCCCTATCGCGGCGATTCCACCCTGTGGCGCATCCACGCGGTCTCGATCCTGCTGGTCTTCCCGCAGGCCACGCTGTGGACCTTCGGGCTGCTGTGGCTGCACCGCGACCTGGGCTGGTCGCTGGCCGCGGCGGGCGCGCTGATGACGGTCACCCAGTTCCTCGGCGCCGCAGGGCGAATCGGCGCGGGCGCGTGGTCGGACCGGGTCGGCAGCAGGCTGACCCCACTGCGCCAGGTCGCCATCGGCGCGGTCGTCTCGATGGCCGCGTTGAGCCTGGCCGCCTGGACCGAATGGTGGTGGGCGGCAGTCCCGTTGATGGTCGTCGCGTCAGTCGTCTCGGTCTCCGACAACGGCCTGGCCTTCACCGCCGTCGCCGAGATCGCGGGCCCCTTCTGGAGCGGCCGCGGCCTGGGCATCCAGAACACCGGCCAGAACCTCGTAATCGCCGCCATCCCCCCGGTTTTCGGCGCCCTCATCACCGCCACCGGCTTCTCCACGGCCTACGCCCTGGCCGCCGTCGCCGCCGTCGCCGCCATCCCGCTGGTTCCCACCGAGCGAGGAAAGTAACTATCCCGCAGCCACTTTCGTCACAGTGTCGAAAATGGCTGCGACACACGGAAACACCAGCAGGCCCGCCCCGGAATTCCGGAGCGGGCCAACGGTGATTCGGTGATCAGACGATGGCGGCGATGCGGTCGCCGACCTCGACGGTGGAGGCGGTGCCGGTGCGCGAGGCCAGGTCCTTGGCGACGGCGGACTCGATGCGGGTCGCGCCCTCGGTGTTGCCGAGGTGGTTGAGCAGCAGCGAGACCGACAGGATGGCGGCGGTCGGGTCGGCCTTGGACTGGCCGGCGATGTCGGGGGCGCTGCCGTGGACCGGCTCGAACATCGACGGGTTGGTGCCCGAGGCGTCGATGTTGCCGGAGGCGGCCAGGCCGATGCCACCGCTGACGGCGGCGGCCAGGTCGGTGATGATGTCGCCGAACAGGTTGTCGGTGACGATCACGTCGAAGCGGCCCGGGTCGGTCACCATGTGGATGGTGGCGGCGTCGATGTGCTGGTAGGCGGTCTGCACGTCGGGGAACTCGGCGGCGACCTCGTCGACGGTGCGCTGCCACAGCGAGCCGGCGAAGGCGAGCACGTTGTTCTTGTGCACCAGGGTCAGGTGCTTGCGCCGGGCCTGCGCGGTGGCGAAGGCGTAGCGGACCACGCGCTCGATGCCGAAGCGGGTGTTGTTGGAGACCTCGGTGGCCACCTCGTGCGGCGTGTCGACGCGGATCGCGCCGCCGGTACCGGTGTAGGGGCCTTCGGTGCCCTCACGCACGACCACGAAGTCGATGTCCGGGTTACCCGAGAGCGGGCTGGTGACACCCGCGTGCAGCTTCGACGGACGCAGATTCACGTGGTGATCCAGCGCGAACCGGGTCTTGAGCAGCAGCCCGCGCTCGAGCACGCCGCTGGGCACCGACGGGTCACCGATCGCGCCGAGCAGGATGGCGTCGTGCTGCTTGAGCTCGGGCAGCACCGACTCCGGCAGGATCTCCCCGGTCCGGTGGTAGCGCGCGGCACCCAGGTCGTACTCGGTCTTCTCGACACCGGGCACCACCACATCGAGCACCTTGAGCGCCTCGGCGATGACCTCGGGACCGATGCCGTCACCGGCGATTACTGCGAGTTTCATTGACTACTCCGTTCGAATCGGGTCATACGCGACGCGCCGCCACCCCGGACAAGGGTGGCGGCGCGGGCGTGCGGAAGACGATCAGGCCAGGTCGACCAGGACGACCTTCGACGCGCCGACGGCCTCGGCGATTGCGGTCTGCACCTCGGCGGGCACCTCGCGGTTGACGCGCAGCACCACGGTGGCACCTTCGGCGTCCACGTCCTGGCTCAGCTGCGCGGCCAGGATGTCGATCTCGGCCTCGCCCAGCTTGGTGCCGATCTTGCCCAGCGCGCCCGGCTTGTCGCTGTAGTTCAGCACGGCCAGGTTCAGGCCCTCGGCGCGCATGTCGTAGTTGCGGCCGTTGATGTTGACGATCTTCTCGACCAGGCTGGGCTCGGTCAGCGTGCCTGCCACGTTCAGGGTCGAGCCGTCGCCGAACACGGCGCGCAGGTCGACGACGCTGCGGTGGTTCGGGCTCTCGGTGGCGGTGGTGACCTCGGCGGTGATGCCACGCTCCTTGGCCAGCGCCGGGGCGTTGACGAAGGTGACCTGGTCCTCGACCAGCGCCGAGAACACCCCGCGCAGCGCGGACAGCTCCAGCACGGCCACATCCTGCGAGGCGAGCTCGCCGCGCACCTGCACCTCGACGCTGACGGGCAGCTCGCTGGCGATGGCACCGAGCAGCGCGCCCTGCTTGCGCACGACATCGAGCCACGGCGCGACAACATCGTTGACCGCGCCACCGGTGACGTTCACCGCACCCGGCACGAACTCACCGGCCAGCGCCAGCAGCACCGACTTGGCGACATCGGTGCCCGCGCGGTCCTGGGCCTCGGCGGTGGAGGCGCCCAGGTGCGGGGTCACGACGACCTCGGGCAGGTCGAACAGCGGGCTGTCGGTGCACGGCTCGGTCTCGAACACGTCCAGGCCTGCGGCGCGCACGTGGCCGGACTTGATGGCGTCGGCCAGCGCCTGCTCGTCGATCAGGCCACCGCGCGCGGCGTTGACGATGATGACGCCCGGCTTGGTCTTGGCCAGGGTCTCGGCGTTGAGCATGCCCTTGGTCTCGGGCGTCTTCGGCAGGTGGATGGAGATGAAGTCGGCGCGCTCGAGCACCTCCTCCAGGCTCAGCAGCTCGATGCCCAGCTGGGCGGCGCGCGCGGGCGAGGTGTAGGGGTCGTAGGCGACGATCTTGGTCTCGAAAGCCGCCAGACGCTGCGCGAACAGCTGGCCGATGCGGCCGAGGCCGATCACGCCGACGGTCTTGCCGAGGATCTCGACACCGTTGAACTTGCTGCGCTTCCAGGTCTTCTCGCGCAGGGTGGCGTCGGCGGCCGGGATCTGGCGCGCGGCCGCGAGCAGCAGGGTGACGGCGTGCTCGGCGGCGGTGTGGATGTTGGAGGTGGGCGCGTTGACGACCATCACGCCACGCTCGGTGGCGGCGGGCACGTCGACATTGTCGAGGCCGACGCCGGCCCGGGCGACGATCTGGAGCTTCTTGCCCGCGTCGAGCACGTCGGCGTCGACGGTGGTGGCGGAGCGCACGAGCAGCGCGTCGGCCTCGGGGACCGCGGCGAGCAGCGCCGGGCGGTCGGGGCCGTCGACCCAGCGAACCTCGACACCGTCACCGAGCGCGTCGACGGTCGACTGGGCGAGCTTGTCGGCGATCAGAACTACAGGACGGCCTGCTTGGCTCACTGTGGGGTACTCCTGGGGAAGAGAGGGGTCGGCAGTTTCCGCCGACCAGGATAGTCGGCGTTGGTTCGGGTGCCCTTACCCCCCTGCCCGAAAACCTGGTGAACGCTGCGCGCTGTGACCTCTACCATCACGCCATGTTCTTGCGCACCGTTCCCGACTCGATGGATCCGGCGGTGGTGGCCGCGGTCGACGCCGAACTCGACCGGGTCGCCGCCGAGCACCGGGTGTGCATCCGGCTGGCCATCGAAAGCGGTAGCCGCGCTTGGGGTTTCCCGTCCCCGGATTCCGATTACGACTGCCGTTTCGTCTATGTGGCGAGCCTGGAGACCTATCTGTCGCCGTGGCGCACCCGCGATGTCATCGAGACGCCGCTGGTCGGGCTGCTCGATGTCAACGGCTGGGACCTGGCCAAGGCGCTGCGACTGCTGGTGCAGGGCAATGCGGTGATCGTGGAGTGGCTGATGTCACCCATCGTCTATCGCGGTGACGAGGCCTTTCGCACCCGGCTGCGCGAGGTCGCCGCCGAGGTGGCCGATCGCGACCGGGTCGCCCGGCACTACCTGCACCTGGGCGAACGGCAGTGGCGGCTGTTCGAGCGCAACGGCGGCCTGAAGAAGGTGTTCTACGCGCTGCGCCCGGCGATGGCGCTGCGCTGGTTGCGTGAGCATCCCGGCGCGGCGGTGGCGCCGATGCACCTGCCGACGCTGCTGAGCCAGTGCGAGCTGCCCGCCGATTTCGTCGATGCGGTCACCGAGCTGACGGCGCTGAAGTCGCGGACCAGGGAGATGGGCACCGGCGCGGTCCCGGCCCCGATCGCGGCGTTCATTGCCACCGAGTTCCACACCGCGGCAGACACTTTCGCGTCCCGCGGCCCGCGCGATCTGACGGCGGCGCGCGCGATCACCGACGAGTTCTTCCGCACCGAGGCCCTCGCCGTGGGCTGAGACCCACCCCGGAAACGCAGAAACTCCGCACCGTCCGGTGCGGAGCTTCAACTCATACGCTGGTCAGCGCAGGAACTAGATGACGCGAACGTCCTGTGCCTGCGGGCCCTTCTGGCCCTGACCGATCTCGAACTCCACACGCTGACCCTCGTCGAGGGAGCGGAAGCCCGAGCCGCTAACAGCCGAGTAGTGCACGAAGACGTCGGGTCCGCCGCCGTCCTGCGCGATGAAGCCGAAGCCCTTCTCGCTGTTGAACCACTTCACAATGCCCTGAGCCATTTCTAAACCTTCTGTAGACGAGCCAGGTCCTAATAGTCCGGTCCCGGTCTCGCCAACCAACAATGCCACGATCCGGCGAATTCGGCCACATTCGCGGCCGCGGACTGTGAGGAAGCCAACGCCGCGACGGCGCCCGCCGGTGCTGTCACACAGTCGCGGCGACCCGGATCGGGTGGATGCTCGGCGTATGCCGAGGTAGTTGCGGTGCGGATGCCGGAACAGCCGGTAAGTGGGGAGCAAACCGACTGGAACGCTTCACCATCGAGAACTCTACGGGTCTGTGCGAGGTCACCGTCAGCGTCCCTTTACATTTTCCAGAAACCTAGTACGGCAAATTCTCTACCAGCGTACTTTCCGAGTTTGTGGGCGAGACCACACCCCATCGGGAAATCGCGCAAGGAGCAGAGCGTGCTGGACATCAACCATTTCACCTACGGCTGGGTGACCCCGTTGCTCGCCTATCTCATGTCGGTCCTCGGGTCGATGCTGGCATTGCGTTGCATGGTTCGCTCGCGCGCTTCCGGTAACCACGGCGGCTGGCTCACCGCGGCCGCCGTTGCCCTCGGCGGCACAGGTATCTGGGTCATGCATTTCATCGCGATGCTCGGCTTTTCCGTGCGCGGTGTGACCATCCGCTACAACGTCCCGATCACCTTGTTCAGCGCCGCCGTCGCGATGGCCGTGGTGTGGCTCGGACTCTCCATCGTCGTGCGCCGCAGCTGGGACAGCGCCGCGCTGCCTGTCGGCGGCACCATCACCGGTCTCGGCGTCGCCGCCATGCACTACGCGGGCATGTACGCGATGAAGACCGACGCCGAGATCATCTACGACCCGTTCGTGGTCGCGCTGTCCTTCGCCATCGCCGTGGTGGCCTCGATCGCGGCCCTGTGGTTCGCCCTGCACGTGCACGGCATCGTGGCCACCGTCGGCGCGGCCCTGCTGATGGGCGTCGCCGTCACCGGCATGCACTACACCGGCATGTTCTCCATGAGCGCGCACACCAGCGCCCACGTCGCCCATGCCACCGGCGCCTCGGCCGGGCAGCTGCTGACCCCGTTGATCATCGGCATCAGCATGGTCACCATGATCCTGTTGATGCAGGTCGGCATCACCGAGGCCGAGGACCCCAACCTGGCGCGACCGGTGCGCGGTCAGCGGGCGAGCCGGTTCTGGCCGAGCGGGCAGAACTGAACCTCACCCGATCCGCACCTGGTGCGCCTCGGGACCACGACGGGTCTCCCGGACCGTGTATTCCACCCGCTGACCGTCGCGCAGCGTGCGGAAACCCTCGCCCACCAGCTCGGTGTACTCGACGAACACTTCGGGCCCGCCGTCGTCGGGCCTGATGAACCCGAATCCCTTGCCACCGTCGAACCAGCTCACGACACCGCTGGGCATCAACCGACCTTCCGAATCCCGTGCCTGCCATAGGTGATTCGTTCATCGTCGCACGTCGCTGCCGAATTTCCACGGCCGGCCTGGATAAGCTGGGCCAGGTCCGCCCGGACCGGCTCGTCCGCGAGAACGGAGATCGGTGCAGCCCCTCACCGCAGCGCGACTCCGTGCCACCGCCGAGGCGACCACCGTGCTGGTCGCCACCGCCGTCGCGGTGCTCGCGATCATGCTGCCGATCAGTTTCTCCTCCCTCGCCGCCGCCCAGCACCTCGATCTGCTGGTGTTCAACGTGCCGCGGGCGATGACCGCCAGCGCGTTCGTCGCGGTGCTCACCGCGGCCGTCACCGTCGCGGTCGGCAGTGTCCGCACCGCGCGCTGGACCACCCTGCTCGCCCTGGTCGGCATCCTGGTGAACCATCTCGTCCTGCTTCCCCTCAACGACGGCCGGAACTTCAACGGCCTGTCGCTGCCCACCCTGAACTTCATCGACGCCCTGCTCGCCGGCGTGGCCTTCGGCGCACTGGCCGTCGCCGTGTGGGGCACGCCGCTGCTGCGCGCGGTCTACCTGTTCGCCGCGCTCGGCGCGACCGTCATCGGCGACCTCACCCAAACCCCGGTCGATGTCGAGTCCCACGGCTTCGCCGGCCTGCTCATCAGCGGTATGCCGCTGTGGTTCATCGCCGCGAGCGTGCTCGGCCTGGCCTATTTCGCGATCACCGAGGCCCCGCCGCCCCGGTTCTCCCCTGACACCGCGATTCCGCTGGCGCCGGTCTTCGCCGCTGTCCTCGCGTACTCGACCATCCTCGTCTCGTCGCTGAGTCTGGCCGCCCACAAGAGCAGCGCGGTGTATCTGATCCTCGGTTCGCTCGCCGTCGTCGCCGCCGCGACCGCCGCCGCCTTCGTCCTGCCCGACCGCGACGGCATCCTGGTGCTGCTCCTCACCGCCTACGCCGTGGTCGGCAGTCTCGTCATCACCCTGCCCCGCTCCGGCTGGGTCGATGTCGCCACCCTCGGCGCGGTCGGCGTCGGTCTGCTGGCCGGTCTGCGCGCTTCGCGGGTGCGGGCTGCCGCGGTGTGTGTGATCGCCCTGGGCGCGTTCACGCTCGCCTGCGACGTCTTCACCCCGCCGGCGGCGCTGGCCGCCGCGGTGGGCTGTCTGGCGCTCGGCGCGGTCGGCGGGTTCTGTGTGGGCACGGCGGTCCCGGTCAGCGCGTCCTCGGGGGTGGTCGCGCTGGCGATCCTGTTCGTCCCGTCCGTTGGAGTAGCGTTGAGCGACAGCAGTTTCGGCCATCTCGCGTACTCACCGTCCTGGTACCGCACGGCCGTGGTGGACCGTGGCGCCGTCCCCGCGACGGTCGGTATCGGCATCGCGCTCGGCTGCTCGGCCGCGGTCCTGCTGCTGCTCCGGCACCGTCCCCTAATCGGCCCGCAGCCCGTCCCCGAATAGTCACCGGCCGATCGTTCACCGTCACCCTCCCGATTCGTTGCCGGAAGACCCCCTACCGCAGCTACTTTCGCGGTATACCCAGTGCATGAGTTTCCCGGTGACCTTCGGGTTCGCCCAGGTGTGCCTGCTCGCCCTGCTCGCCCTGGCCGTCGCCCTGCTCGTCTGGGCCGGCCTGACCGCGTACCGCCGCCGCGGCCCCCGCGCCGTCCTCAACCGCGCGATCCCCGGCGCGGTCCTCCTCCTGGTCGCGGTCGTCCTGCTCTGGATCGCCACCCTCCTGCAGACCTACCTCGGCCTCACCGGCGAGATCAAAGCCGCCCACGTCGTCGCGAAACCCGTTGACGGCCAACCACATCAACTCGACCTGGTCCTCACCCAATACCACGAGGACGGCACCCCCTCCACCCCCACCACCCACCGCATCGAGGGCGACATGTGGGCGCTACAAGCCAACATCGTCGAACTAGAACCCTGGGTGAACGCCCTCGGCTTCCACTCCGGCTACAAGATCAGCCGCCTGTTCGGCCAGCGCCTCGACGGCAAATCCCCCACCCAGGACCAGATCTTCCTCAACGGCGGCGACCGCGACTTCTTCGAAGACATGAACAACAACCGCTGGTACACCTCCCCCTTCATCCGCTCCGCCTACGGCAACGCCACCATCGCCACCCCCGGCGAATACGACGTCTACATCTCCCGCGACGCCATCAAGGTCCGCCAGACCTCGTGAACCCGACGAACACAGCGCCCACCCGCGCACAACTGGGATGCACAGAACGACAGCGTCAACTCACAGAGATGTACAGGCTACCTGTACACTGAAGGCGTGAAGGAACTCCGATGGGTCGGCGATTCCCTTGATCGGTTGCGCGAGCTGCCACCGCCTGCGCAGCGCGGCCTTGGATACGGGCTGCACCGTGTGCAAACCGGCCAGACTCCGTTGGATTTCAAACCTATGCCCACTGTCGGAACCGGCGCATTCGAACTCCGATACCGCGATCGGTCAGGGTCCTACCGAATCTTCTATGTAGCCAGGTTCGGCGATGCAGTCTATGTGCTGCACACCTTCACAAAGAAAACGCAAAAGACCGCCCCCGGCGACCTGACAATCGGCCGGGACCGGTACCGCGCAGCCGAAGCGGATGCACGAAAGGGATAGTAAGTGATGGAAATTCAGCGAACTTCCGATGTCTGGGAGGCGATCGCGGAGTCGCCCGAAGAAGCGGAGCGACTCCGAGTCTGGGCCGATGCCCTCGACGCCGTACTCGCCCGAATCGAGGAGTTGGGGCTCACACCTACCCAAGCCGCCGAACGGCTCGGGGTAGCCCGGTCGCGCATCTACGAAATGCGCGCGGGAAAGCAAGGCGTCTACAGCTTGGAACGACTGATCGGGTTCGGTGCCCGTCTCGGCTTGCACACCCAGTTGACCATGCGAAAGACCGCATAGAGCAGGTGGCGGGCTTACCGCACCGCCACCCACTCCGGCAAAGGCTCCCGCGCAGCCAACCACTCCTCCGGAATCCCCCGCACCGCACCCCGGTCACCGACCCCGGTATACGCAGCGACAATCCCTCCGACGATCGCGGCTGTCGTATCCACATCCCCGCCGGCCCGAACACACGCCGTCACCGCGGCCGGATAGTTCCCGAGAAACGACGCCGCAGCCCACAACGTGAACGGCACCGTATCCTGCGCACTCACCTGCGCCCCGTTCCCCAGCTCATAGGCCGCCTCCTCCACCGGCCGCCCGAGCAACCCGCGCGCCCGCCGAATCCCCGCCGCCGTCCGCCCGTCCACCAGATACGGCTCGACAGCATCCAGCAATTCCCCAGGCGCACACCCCTTCCCCCGCACCGAAGCCGCGAACCCCGCCGCCACGGCCACCGCCATCGCCCCCACAATCGCCTCCGGATGCCGATGCGTCACCTCCGCCGACAACGCCGCCTCCCCCGCCGCCCGATCCGTATCCCCCGCGAAGAACGCCCCCAGCGGCGCCACCCGCATCGCCGCCCCGTTCCCCCACGACCCTTGCCCCCCGAACCCGGCCGCCGCGGCTTCCCGCCACGGCCGCCCGTCGCGAATCTCATGCAACACAACCACAGTCCCCGCCCCATACCCCCGGTAGGGCTCACACCGCTCAGCGAAAGCCCCCGCCAACGCCTCCCGATCCACCCGCCCCCGCTCCCGAACCTCCCGCACCACCGAACAAGCCATCTCGGTGTCGTCAGTCCACGGCCACACCCCCACCGGCACCCGCCCCGCCACCAACTCCCCTACCGAACTCCCCGGCACAAAGAACTGCGCCCCCAACGCATCCCCCACCGACAACCCATCAAGACTTGCTTCCACTGCATCGAAGTCCCACGTCATATGCGCGAAATACTGCCAACCCGGATCATTCACCGCAAGTAACCAAGGGGTCCCCGATACTGTCCCTGCTGGTCGAGCAGCAGTCATATCACTGCCGCTTGGTGCTGGGTAGCATGGGCAGATGCCTGTGCCCAGCATCGAGCGCCCAGACCTTCCCGAGCGTATGACCTGGGAAGAGCTGGAAAATCTGCCCGCCGAAGTCGCCGCGCAGATCGAACTGTGGGAGGGCCGGGTCGTGTGGGTGCGCCGGGGTCCCGGCGAGCACCAAATGGCGATGCGACGTATGACCGAGCAAATCGAACGGTGCGCACGCGACGACATGTCGAACAGCGAACGATGCTGGCGAGTGAACCTCGAGACCAACGTGTTCTTCGGCAACGTCGGAAAGTCGGACTTCGTCACCCCGGATTTCCTAGTGCACCGCTGCCTGCCGCCATTCGCCGACGTTCGCGCCACCGATACCTTGCTCGTCGGCGAGGTCCTGTCCCCGTCCAACACCCAGATCGACATCGAGGCCAAGCGCGCCAGATACGCCGGCGGCGGCATCCCCTGGTACTGGGAAGTCACCCTGCACCGAAACACTGGCGCCATCGGAACCGTCCGGGCATACGGCCTCGACATCGGCCACGCCGAACTTCCCCAGGGAGTCCGCCCCCTCCGCCCCGCCAACTATGTCCTCGCGGGCGAATGGACCTCAGCCGACACCCCGGACATCTCCTTCCCTTATCCCTTCCCCATCGATATCCCCTGGTCATCGCTGTCATTCTGATCTGATCAGAATGTGAGCCTCGCGAGGGGCGGTACACAGCGTCAGGCCCGAGCTGTTTCGTTCGCAGCACCGAACATGTCAGACACTCGTGGCACACTTCGCATGTGGATCTCGGGGCAGAACGCGCGCTACGTTTGGACATCTTCGACGCATTGAAGAATCTCGTGCAGGAGCGCGGCGGCGCGGTGACACGTGCCGACCTGCTGGACTTCCGGATCGACGGCGTCGGAATCCAGCTGATCGATCGCAACCGCGGCATACGCAACCCGAAAACCTTCGCTTCGACACTGTCGATCATGTCGAAGCCGGACAGTCCGTACGACGATGCCGTCGTCGGCGACTCACTGTTCTCCTATGCCTACCGCGATGGTCCCATCGATGCCGGCGACAATGTCAAACTGCGCAAATCCGCAGCCACTCAACTGCCACTCATCCTGCTGCGATGGATCAAAGTCGGTGGTGACATCCGCTATGTGCCGGTCTTTCCGGTGTATGTCGTCGCCGACGATCCCGCCAACCGAAGGATTCTGCTGGCGCTCGACGAGTCCGTGCGTGACGTGAGCGATCCGCAGCACCTGACCGCGACAGAGCGCCGCTACGTCCAGCGAATGACCGAGCAGCGGCTACACCAGCCTCAGTTCCGTAGCCGAGTGCTGCTGGCGTACAAGAATCGATGTGCGGTGTGCCGACTCGGGCGAGCGCAGTTGCTGGAAGCTGCCCACATCATCGGCGACAAGGAAGAAGACGGAATCGCCGATATTCCGAATGGGCTGAGCCTGTGCAAGATTCACCACGCTGCCTACGACCGCAACCTCATGGGTATCTCGCCCGACTGCCGAGTGCGCATCGGTCCAGCCTTGGCCGAGGCCGACAATGAGGGACCGATCCTCAAGTTCGGTCTCAAAGGTATGGAGGGCGTTCAGCTGACCCTTCCCGATAAGAAGTCCCTCCGCCCTGCCCAGGACCGACTGGCCAAGCGATTCGATCAGTTCTTGGCAGTCGGGCCCAGCACGAGGTCCTCGACAATCTCCGGCGCCGGGATCGACATCCAGAAGGTCAACTCGATACCGCTTGCACGGACCTTCCCGCTGAACTGACCTCAGTCGCCTCGATCGATGATGGCGGCGGCGGACTCCGCGTTCTTCGTCGTGAAGCGGACCACGGACCCGGTTCCGCCGTACGCGGACGCAGGCGCCACGAACCCGAAGGTGAGCACGATTTTTCCGGGATCGATGGAGCCGTCCGCGCCCACACTGTCGCGGTGCTGCGGTTCCACTACGGCATGCACCATCACCGCACCGGTCCGCTCCCCGACCAACGCCTCGGTGGCGGGATTCTTCGAGTCACCGAGCGCGCCCGCGATTCGCAGCGCGATGCTGCGGTGACGACTCGTACTGATCGAGCCGAACAGCGGATCACGACGACGAGCACGGTCCCATCGGGTGAACAGCCGATCACCGACCAGCACCTGCTTGTCGGTCCGCTCGCCCTGCGGCGCCAGCACGATCCACTCGTCGACCGCGCGTCCGCGAGTGATCGACCGCAGATATTCGAGATGGACACCGAATTTTCCGGTCCCGGCCCACTTCGTGCGTTCGGCCAACTCCAAGAACTCTTCGGGTGCAAGTCGCCCTGTCAACGCTGTCAGGTAATGCACCGCCGGTCCGACGGCATCTTTGGCATGTCGACCGTTCTGCGCCGGAAAGTGGTAGGCGAATCGCGTGGTGTCGGCGGACAACTCGTTGAAGACCGGCGTCCACAGGGCTGTGTTGTGCTTCAACTGGGCGCTGGCTGTCGGGTACGCGGTCGGTTCGAGCCATTTGCCGGGCGACCGTACTTCGACCAGTTCCGAGTTGTACATCTTGTTCGGGCTGGTCGGCTTCAGATGTGGGAAGTGTTGGGAGACAAGCGGAGGAACCTGTGCAGGCGTGATCTGCGGCCTGCCGTCCACGAGAATCGAATACTGCTGCAACTCTCGACGGAACGCATCCTCGTCCTGGCACACCGCCTCGAATGCGCGCAACAGATCGAAACCCTTGGTCCCGATGCCTTGCTGTTCACGCCCGATGTAGAGCCGAACCAGGTCGCGATAGCCGGGACGGAACCCGAACCACCGCCCCATCTGCATCAGCGCCGACATGGTCGTGGCACGACGCAGGAAATAGGAGACGGTCAGTCCTTCGACAGTGAACCCGCGAGAAAGCTTCTGGCCGCCGATCAGGATCTTCCAGATCTGGCGCTTGTCGAAATCGGCTTCCCCGGTCTCGATGTCCTTGTCGCTGTTGACGACGATGATCGGCTTCTGATCACCCCCGATGCGGAACACCGCGGCACCGATGAACGGCTGCAACTCGGCGAAACTCGACGGGACGGCGTGCCCGGCCGCGCGAACCGCCGACACCTGGGCCAGGTCGTTGTCGAACAGCACGCGCAGACGCTCGTGCCCACTCGGCCCCGAATAGTCGGCGTCCCACCACAGCTTCGTGATACGGCCCAGCAGTTCGCGGTGATCGATGGTCCATCCGGATTCGTGGATCAACATGGTGTGATGCTGGAAGTAGCCGTCGCCCAGCTCGCCACGATCCTCGCGATACAGCTTCATCGCGGCGGTCAGGACGAACATGTCGATCGCTTCGCGCAGGGTGGCGGTATCGCCTTCGTCGTCTTCGTCGACCTGCACACTGCGGACATGCGCTCGCTCGTTCGAGTTCGCATACGTTCGCTCATCGTCCGGAATATCGTCGTCGAGGTCGTGGAAGTCCCGGGCACCCATGTATTCCAGTGGCCGTTCGAGCGAGACGATGAAGTCCTTCGGGAATATGTCGGCTGCGTCACTCGGGTCGATGAAAACGTTGGCGTACGGGGTGGCCGTATATCCGACGTATTGCGCCCTCGGCAGCATCTTCAGCAGCTCGGAGATCTTCTTGTTGATGGCAGTGCGTTCGGCGTCCGGCTTCTGTCGAGCAGTGTTCACCGACGCTTCGTCCGACTCGTCGTCGATGATCAACACCGGGATCTCGGCGAGTGGCGTCTTGATCTTCTTGAGGTCCTCGACCAGCCTGCCCAGGATTGTCTTGTTCTTCTTCACCACCATCAGCCGTGCCGACGAATGATGCAGGTTGGCCGGATCATAGAGCGGCAGAGCAGGCTGGCGCTTCTCGAACTCGAGGGCGACGATCCCCTGCCGGAGGCTCTTGTAATCATCGTCCCGGGTGGTCATCCGCACGATGTCGAAGGCACCCAACGCGGCCGGCTGACCGCCGAAGGCGACGAACTTGCCTTTGATCCACGCGGGATCGTCGGCGTAGTCGGACTCGAACTCGTTCGCACCTCGCAGAATGTTCTCGCGGCCGACCAGTTCCATGTCGAGGCGCCGCTGGGTCTGTGCCCGCAAGAGGTTCAAGGTGCCGCCGAGGACGATGACGAGCCGGTATCCGGCGTCGACCGCCTTGGCGATCACACCGGTGAAATTCGCGGTCTTCCCGGATTGGACGTACCCGACAACCAGCCCTTTCGACTGGTAGGCCTCCGGCCGGGAGGGGTCGGACAGACGCTCCACCACGCTGTCGGTCGCCGTATCCAGTCCGTCAACCGCGTCGCTGGACCACCCCTTCGCGGCGAGAAGATTGCGGTAGGCGGGCCAATACCATTCCCGACCGTATTTGGTGGTCGTGCGGTACCACGGCTCGAAACTCTCGCTGATCACCACCGGCGGCGGTGTCTTCATCACGGGCACACAGGCTTCGAGCAGCTTGCGTGTTCCGGTCTCGAGGTCCAGTAGGTCGTAGACGTCGACGCGACGCTCATCGGTTCGAGGTTCCGACGACGACCACACCGGTTGAACGGCGAAATCCCACTGGGTCAACTGCTTCCGCCACATGTCGATCAATTGATCAGTGGATTCCGCGGCGAGCAGCCGGGTGCGGAAATCGTCTTCGTTCGCCGCCGGCTGCGCTGCGGGCAGATCGAACACCTGGTAACTCATCGCCCGGGCCAAGTTCTTGGGCTTGCTGCCCGCCATATCCGCGAGCACGGCTCGATGCAGATCGAGGCGCGCCGATTCGAGCTCAGTCATCGTGTTCCCCATCCTCAGACCCCTGCTTGATCGCGTTCGACCCGCGCGGCCGAGATCAACACCGACTGCCAGAGCGCGAGATTGTCCTTGATCCGTGGTCCGTTGTGTTCCTTGCCGAACACCTCGTGCAGCAGGAAGAACATCAGCGCTTTGACCAGCGGAGCATCGTTGAGACTCCCGTTGCGTCCGTTGAGCACCGCAGACCGAAAGCGCTTGTTGAGAACGATCGTTCGGGTTTCCCGGTCGATGTCGAAGAACATGTCGTCGGCGAGCGGACGCCACTCGACGCCGATCGGTTCCTCACCGGGAATCGGCGGCAGTTCATCGGTGATGGTCTCCTTCACCGACGGCGCGAATCCACGGCCCGGCGGGATCACCGCCTTGCGCACTGCGCCCTGCCGCTGACGTGCCTCGCGGTAGACGGTCTGCGCGTCGCTGAGGTAGTCGGCGAACGAGCGACCGGAATCATCGGATGCCGATTCGAGCGCCGAGACGAATTCCGGTGACACCTCGACGCCTTCCTTCTTGACCGTCAGCCGGAAAACGTCACCACCCGAGGGCGGCAGCGCGACATCTACGCGTGCCAGCGAAAGGTGCTGTTCGGGCTGCCGGAAATTGTTCCAGCCACCGGCCTGCACGACGCGTCCGTTGCGATAGAAGTAGAAACCCTGACGATCCAGGACGCTTCCTACCGCCTTGTACTCGCTCACCGAGGAGCGCGGGGTCCAGATATGGGCGGTGAGCTCGACTTTTCCGATCGAGTCGAGATCGGCGACAAAGGTCCGTGGGTAGTCGCGATGACCGGTGACGGGGTAGCCGAAGGGATCGAGCCCCACAACGCCGAGGTCGGTGTAGACCGTGTTCGTCCGAACGTCCTCGACGGCGATGGTGATGTTGAAATCCTCGCGCGCGAGGAATCGGTGCAGTTGCAGTCCGAGATGGGCCCCGAGCCGATTGATCATCCGGTCGAGGTAGCGACCGGTCTGTGTACCACCGACATTGCGCGGGAAGTCCTTGACGCCGTCCCATCGGACAACGGTGCCGTGCCATTCGATCGGGCACCGGTGGTAGCGATCGATCAGGGACTGGGCGTAGTGCGGGTCGACGATGTCGCACTGAAAGCCGTCACGTGCGCGTTCCATCACCCATTGCAGCCCCGCCGGTCGGGTCTTCTTGGTTCGACTGACCACGGTCACGGCCGAGGCCTGGCTCAGCGAGGCCGACTTCAGGCCCGTACCGAACATACCCAGCGAGTTCGCGGCGTAGTTACGTCGACCGCCGACAGTCATGGCGACATCGAGTTCGTCCTCGGTCATGCCACAGCCATCGTCGATGATGAGCAGGCTCAGCAGATCGTCACCGTCACGAAGGAAATGGATCACCACATCCTTGGCGCCCGCGTCGATCGAATTGTCCACCAGGTCGGCCACAGCGGCTTCGAATCCATAGCCCTGACTGGTGAGAGCCTCCATGTACCGAGCGTCCGGCGGCAGATACTTCCGCCCCGTCGTCGGTACATCGAACTGCCAGTCGGCCGTCATCGCCACCCCATATCGCCCGGTGTCAACATTTTCGAGGAAGACCCTCCTCGCATTGATCATCGCACCCGGCAGGACTGTTACAGGCCCCCGTCGACGAGACCGTACTTCCAGATCAGTCGTCAGCGGCGGCCACCAAGTCGACCATCCACTCAGCTCTTGCCAGTAGTTCGTCGAAGGTGACGACCTCAGGACCCGCCAGCTCCCGCCGGTACAGCTCGAACGATCGGATCTGGGCTTGGTGGTGGCCGCCCGAGGCGCCGACCAACTGTCCCAACTGCCCGATTACCACATACGACCTCGGGCGGAACATGTACGTCCAGTCATCGGGGATATCGCTGTTGTCGGCGTCCTTCGACTGGAGCCGATCGGCGATCTCGCGAGTCGCGAGATGGACAGTCGTCTGGACCTGAGCGACGGCACCGGACAGTTCCTTGGACGGCGGCCATGCGTCGGATCGGTATTCGGCGGACCCGAGCAGCTGAGTTCTGTGTGTCTTGAACTCCACGAACACCATCGAACGAATCCGGCCCGACGTTCGCAGCAGCGCGTCGACCCGCTTACCCGCGCCCGTGATCGAGAAGCCCGCGACGACTTGCTCCAGTTTGTCGGAGTCCCATGCGGTCAGGACCTGGGTGGCCAGCGAGGTGCCGAGAATCCAGGGGTTCTGTTCGAAGAACCGCTGCCAGACCTTTTCGTCGCCTTGCCCAGGGATCTCCGAGGCTTCCTGCGCGAATACGTCGTCATCGGTCATCAGGCGTCGAAATCGCTCCACCTGGGCGCGGCGATGCGCCAGGCCGATGACGTCCTCGGCCGCTACATCCTTGGAGATGAGCTCACGAAACAGCCGTGGATTGGCTCGGTAGGCCTCGATCAAGCGGGGTTCGTAGTCCTCGCCCGGAGCGGCCAGGCCGAACGTCTCGCAGAACAGCTCGACGAGGCTCACCCCGACCGTGCGGTCTATTTGAAGTGACTGGCTGCTCTTCGGCTTCGATGCCCGATTCCTCGATCCGAAGGTAGACAGATGGATGAGTGGCGCGCCGTCGTCATCGGTGATGAGCTGATATCGACATTCCACACTCGACTCGGCCTTGTGCGGGTGGATCCGCTGCGCGTTCTCGACCACATCAGTCACTCTCGCCACAGCAGCCCACCCCGTCGTTCAATCTCTTTGTTGCACAACATCTTCCGCGCAAAGCTAGTTCGGGGTCATTCTCGGCCGTGTTCGGGCCGCTGTCAACGATGGAACGCGCGACACCAGCGCTGTCAAGGGGTGACAGGACCCGAAGATCGTCGGTGGGACGTCGGTTCACATGTATCTGTGCCGATGTTTTGGTTGTCGTACACAGATATTCGTGAAGGCCTGGTCACGGGCGGGCGAAGGAGGCATTCTCGGAGGTGAGTTCGCGTTACCCAGGAGTCACATGAGTGGTCGAAATGTGCGGGATGGTGGCGTGCCCGAGGTGTTGCCTTCGGTGGAGCGGTTGCCCGCGGACGAGGCTCGGGATCTGTTCGAGTTGATGGGGGCAGCGGTCGCGTTGGAGGCGACGGCGCTGGAGAAGTCGATCGATTCGATGATGCGGGCGTTGCCGCGGCCGTTGCGCGCGGTGACGAAGAAGATCATGTTCGGGGGACGATGACGGATCTGACCACGCGGGCCCAGCTGATTCTGCTGGCCCGGACGTTGCATGTGCATCCGCAGCGGGTGCAGCATCTGCGGTATCTGGGGGCGCAGCGGCTGCACGAGTTGCAGGAGCAGATCTCGGGGGCGCTGTTCGATCAGCACACGGACATGTTCCGGCGGATCAGCGCGCTGGTGCCGTATATCCCGCTGTCGATTTCGATTCCGCTGGTGCAGCGGCTGGTTCCGCCGATGATGACGGGGCGGGCGGCCGGCGCGGTCGGGGTGGAACATCCGGTGAAGGCGGTGGAGACGCTGTCGATGCTGGATCCGGGGTATGCGGCGGATTGTGCGCCGTATCTGGATCCGCGGGCGATCGCGCAGCTGGCCGACATCGCGCCGGCGAAACCGGTGGTGGCGATCGTCAACGAGTTGTTGCGGCGGCGCGACTATGTGACGGCTGGGCCGTTCCTGTCCTGCGCCACAACGGAATTGATCGCGGCGGTCGAGGCGGGTGTGCGCGATGATGCGGGGCTGATCTTCACCGCCGCGTATTCCTACGATGTGGTGACGCTCAGTTCGGTGGTCCGGCAGCTGCTGGACGGGCCGCGACGGCGGGTGCCGCGGATGACACACACTGTGCTGTCGGGCGCGCCGGGGCTGCAACACGCCGCGCTGTCGGTGTTCTCGCGCTGCGAGTCCGATGTCGTGCAGCGGGTGGGCGACATCCTGTTCGGGAGCGCGCGGCCCCAGGCTGTCGGGAACCTGGTCCGGAACGCGCTGATGGTGGGGGCGGTGCCCGAATTCCTCACGATCACCGGGCAACTCACACCGCTGGGATTGTGGTCGCTGGTGGGCAATCCGGTGTTCGCCGATCCGGATATCGGGGCGGGGCTGATCGCGCCGCTCGATCAGCGCGACGACGCGGGCAGCTGGCGGGGGTTGTTCACGTTGATGTCGCGGATGGACGACGGTGTCCGCCATCGCGCGGGATACGCGCTGGCCACGCTGCCGGACGCGACGGTCGCGGCCCTGCCCGCCCGCGCGACCGAGACCGGGTGCTGGCCGGCGCTGCTCGATCTCGTCGCGGTCTCCGGGCCGGACGCGCGGGCGCGGTTCGGGGCGGTGTGGTCGGAGCTGGGGCCGGAGCGGCGCGCGCATCTGCACCGGTGCATCCACGAGCACAACTACGACACGCGGCTGGCGGAGATCACGGCGCTGGTGGCGCCGGTGGCGGTGGATCAATTGTTCTTCGAGCGGCGGCGGATGCAGCGGTACCGGCACTGAGCGCACCGGCGGGCGGCAGCCAGGGACTCCACCATCATGCAGGCGGCCGACCGGCTTCGCCTGCCCACCGCGCGGACGCGGTGGAAATGCGACAAAGTGGGTACTTCGGTCAGCGTTGTCGGATTCTGAGGAGAGACATGTATCGCGTACCCGTGCAGCGTCCGGCCAGTGGAGGGACGGCGGTGAGTGCTGGGGTGCTCGCTGTGCTGGGGGCGCTGGTCGGGGTCGGTGGGTTGATCTCGGTACTGGTGCGGGGCGGGGGCTCGGTGTTGGGGATCGGGCTTGTGCCGGGCTGGGCGTCGGCGGTGTCGGGGTTGGTGCTGTTCATCGATGCGGTGGCGTCGATCTTGTTGTTCGTCGGGGCGGTGCTGGTGTTTCGACGGCGGGGGGCCGGGCCGATGCTGGTGGCGTTGGGGTGCGCGGGGGTGGTCGGCGCCTATGTGGTGGCCGCGGTATCTGTCGCGGTGCAATTGTCCGAGATCGGGATTTCGATCGGGCGGCATCTCGAGGCGGTGTTCGGGCAGACGAACGTGAACGCGATCGTCGGTGAGGTGGTCGAGGTTCCCTGGCCGGTGTCGGTCCTGCTGCTGGTGTTCCCGGTCCTGACGTTCGTGCTGGCGGTGCTGCCGTCCACGCGGCGGTGGTGCAAGGGTGCTTGGGCGGGGGGCAGGCCGGCGGCGGGTGCTTGGGCGCCGGCCGGGCAGGGGCCGCACGGGATGCGGCCGGGGCAGCAGATGCCCGTGATGCAGCCGGGACACGGTGCGCCGCAGGGGCAGTGGGGTCGAGGCCCGCAACCGCAGGGTCAACCCCGAGGACCGCACGGACCCGGCGCACCGGCACCGCAAGGACAGTGGGGCCACAGCCCGCAGGGAGCGCCGCGCCCCATCGACCAGGGCAGGCAAGCACCGCCGAATCAGCCGCCGAACGGTTTTCGGCAGTGATCAACGAGCACCAGCGATTATGCCTCCGGGGTGGAGGATGATCGTAGGAAGCGGGTGCCGCAGGCAGTGATGCGGGCGGCCAGTTCGGGTGGGCTGAGGACGGTGAAGTCGGCGTCGACCTTGCTCAGGAGCAGCAGGGGCCAGTCGAGGTTGTCGACGGCGGTTTCGATGTGGGTGCGGGTGGGGGTGATGGGGGTGGCGGTGCACCAGCGGCCGACGCGGGCGCGGACGTCGTCGGCGGGGGCCTCGATCTCGGCGGTGACGGTGTAACCGGTTCTGCGGGCGCCTATTCCGGCGCGGACGAAGTCGGCGGCGTCGGCGGCGGGGAGGTCGCGGGGGCGGAAGCGGATACCGGTCGTGGCTGCGCCGGTGAGACGGTCGACGCGGAAGGTGCGCCAGGCGTGGCGGGTGAGGTCGTAGGCGACCAGGTACCAGCGGCGGCCCAGGGAGACCAGGCGGTGGGGTTCCACCTCGCGGGTGCTGGTCTCGCCGTCGGCGGCGACGTAGGCGAAACTGATGCGTTCCTCGGCGCGACACGACATGGCCAGCTCGGTGATGACGGCGGGGTCGACATCGGAGAGCGGGACGCCGGACCAGCCGCTGGAGACGGTCATGGCGCGCAGGGCGTCGACCCGGCGGCGCAGGCGGTTCGGCAGCACGGTGACGAGTTTGGCGAGGGCGCGCACCGACGGTTCGGCGAGGCCGTCGACGGCACCCTGTGAGCCGGCCTGCAGGCAGACGGTGATGGCGACGGCTTCCTCGTCGTCGAGGACCAGCGGCGGCAGGGCGGCGCCCGCGGCGAGCTGGTAGCCGCCGTCGAGGCCGGGGCGTGCGTCGACGGGGTAGCCCAGTTCCCGCAGGCGGTCGATATCGCGGCGCAGGGTGCGGGCGGAGACGCCCAGCCGGCCGGCGAGTTCGGTGCCGGGCCAGTAGCGGTGGGTCTGCAGCAACGACAGCAGACGGAGGGTGCGTGCGCTCGTATCGGCCATGTTTCCAGTATCTCGCCATTGCGGACAGAAACTGGCCGCAATGGGGTCTACCTTGGGTTTTACACCGACAACGGAAGGACATCAGCTCATGACCAACTCCTCGTCCACCCTGATCGACGCCGAGCGCAGCGACATCCTCGACACCCTCGCCAAGCACCGCTACTTCCTGCGTTTCACCGTGCGCGACCTCACCGACGAGCAGGCCGGGCTGCACACCACCGTCAGCGAACTGTGCCTGGGCGGGCTGATCAAGCACGTCACCGCCGTGGAACAGAACTGGCAGACCTTCATCGTCGAGGGCCCCGGCCCCGCGCCCGATTTCGAATCGATGACCGATGAGCAGATCGCGGAGTGGGGCAAGGAGTTCCAGATGCAGCCGGGTGACACCCTGGCCGGCATCCTCGCCGCCTACGACGCGGTCGCCGCGAAGACCGATCAGCTCGTGCGCGAGCTGCCCGACCTGAACATCTCCCATGAACTGCCCAAGGCGCCGTGGTTCGAGCCGGGCGTGCGCTGGACCGCGCGGCGCACCCTGATGCACATCATGACCGAGACCGCGCAGCACTCCGGCCACGCCGACATCATCCGGGAATCGCTGGACGGCGCTAAGTCGATGGGCTGACAGTCTCCAGCACGGTCGCGGGCGCCGCGCCAGGCGCGGCGGGCGCGGCCCGGGCCGGGGCGGACCGGACAACGGCCAAGGCCCAGAGCCAGGGGGCCCCCACCCAAGA